>NZ_JBKQOT010000791.1:0-8738 GCF_052145395.1 Roseiarcus sp. | reverse complement strand
CGCCGGCCGTCGAAACATCCTCGAAGGCGATCCGGCGGCTGAACTCGTCGGGCGTCAGGAGCACGCCTGAAGCGCCGCCGATCTGAACCGCTGTGACGGCCTTCGCGCCGCAGTCTTCGAGGATGCGTCCGATCGTCACGCCGAACTGGTACTCGTAGATGCCCGGCCGTTCGCAGTCGCCGGAAATGGAGATGAGCTTCGTTCCCGTCGAGGTTTTCGTCCCGCGCTTGGCGAAGCTCGCCCCGCCTTCGATGGCGATCTCGGTGCAATGGGCGAGCGTCTCAACGTTGTCGACGACCGTCGGCTTGCCCAGATATCCGACCAGAACCATCGACGGCGGCCGGACGCGCGGCCGTCCCGGCTTGCCCTCGAGGGATTCGATCTGCGCCGTGCCCTCGCCACAGATATAGCCGCCGGCGCCCATGTGGATTTCAATGTCGAAATCAAAGCCCGGAGCGCCGCGGATCGACGTCCCCAACCGTCCGCTCGCGCGCATCACGTCGATGTCGCGCTGAAGCTGCTCCTGCAGATGCTTGTACTCCCCGCGCAGATAGATGAAGCCCTTCGTCGCGCCCACCGCATAGGCGGAGATCGCCATGCCTTCGAGAACGCGAACCGAGAAGGAATTGAGCAGGACGCGGTCCTTGAACGTTCCCGGTTCGCCTTCGTCGGCGTTGCAGACAACGTACCTCTGCGCGCCCGGCGCGTTGCGGGCGCCCTCGAACTTCACGCCCGTCGGGAATCCCGCGCCGCCGCGCCCCCTGAGGTTGGACCGCTTCATTTCATCCATCATGCCTTGCCGGCCGCGGGCGATGGCCGCGTCGAGCGCGACGCCGGGCTGCAACGGCGTCAACAGGGTCTCGCGACGCCGGATATTGTCGTCGACCCGGAAGAAAGTCGCGGGCCATTCCCCGAGCGGGGCGCCGATTCGCATGAGCTCGCAGATTTCGTCGATCCGCCTCGGCGTCAGCCGCGTGATCGCGAAATTGTTGAGCAGCATCGCCGGCCCCTGGTCGCACATGCCGGTGCAGGACGTGAGGTCGACGCTCACCGAGCCGTCGGCCGAAACCTGGCCGCGACGCAACTTCAGCCGCTTGAGCATGTGCTCGATGAGCGCCGCGTTGCCGAGCATCCGGTCCGTGATGTTGTCCGAGAACAGAACGCGGTAACGGCCTCTCGGCCTGTCGTACAGGAACGAATAGAACTGCACGACGCTCTGGACTCGGGTGATCGGGACGCCGAGACCCACCGCGATCGCTCGCGTCGTCTCCGGCGAGATCCAGTCGAGTTCTTCCTGAGTCTCCCTCAGAATTTGAACAAGGCGCGTTGGATCAGTCCGGTGTCGCGCCAACGCGCGCGCAACGACGTCGCTGCTAGTTGCCATCTGATGCTCGTTCCCTAGTGACGAGGCCGTACCCGGAAATTCGTCACCGATTCTTGACTTCGATCAATTCGGCCGAACAAATGTTCAGCCCAGCATCTATTTCAGCAGCACATAGATGTCGACCTCGAGGTTCGGGTCGTCCACGTCCTTCACGTCGTTCGCGTATTCCTCGACAAACGAATCCTGGGCGTCGATCCCTTTTTCGTCGAGATAGGCCGTGATCGCATCGTAGGTCGCATCGATGTCGGCGTAAGCGCCGAGATGCTGGAATCGCATCGCCTTGCCGCTCGGCGTCACGCCGATTTTCACCGCCTCCGATAGGCTTGCCTTGCCCTCCGGCGCGGTCTCGAGCGGATAGCCCGCGTGGTAGCGGAATCCCGTGTCGTCGGACTCGACGAACACAGCCAGCGGCCGGCCTGACGGCTTCAGACCCGCCTTGTCGATGTCCCGCTTGACCAGACCCAGTGAGCCGAGAATTGCGCCGTAGACCTCATCGCGATCGGCCTTGCCTTCGATAAAGGCGAACGGCCGCTGGGCGAGATCGACGGTTTCACCCGTTGAACCTTCCGCCTGCGGCTTGCCCGACTCCGTGGGTTTGGCGGCCTCGGGAGCGCCGGGCGGCGACGTTTCGCCCGAGGCCGCCGGCGGCTGAGGAGTCGGAGGCGCGGGCGTTTCCGCGGCCGGCGCCTGAGCGCCCGAGGCAGGCGCGGAAGGCGGCGGCGCCGTCGTAGGCGCGGACTGCGCGGACGGGGGCGCGGGCGTCGCGTCGTCCGCGCAAGCGACATCCGCCATTGCCCCAGCCAACAGCGCCAAAAGCCCGGCGGCTGCGTAACAGATCCATTTCTTCGGCATCTTCACCCGGCGCTCCGCCCGACGCGGGCTGCTTTCCGCCCGAGCGACTCTCTTAGGACAATTCCGTCTCAGGACAAAGACGGCCGTCGCCCGGAAAGCCGCAGGATGTCACGCCGGACGCGGCCGCGTCCAGCGCAAGACCGGCTGTCGCGCCGCGCGCGTCTCGTCCAGCCGGCGACGCGGCGCATGGATCGGAGCCGAGGTAAATCGCTCGCGGTCGCCGGCCTTGGCGGCGAAAGCGAGATCCCGCAGCGTCATGATGAATCGATCGAGGCTTGCTTTGGACTCCGATTCCGTCGGCTCGATCAGCATCGCGCCGTGCACGATCAGCGGGAAATACACCGTCATCGGATGAAATCCCTCGTCGATCATCGCCTTGGCGAAGTCGAGGGTCGACAATCCGGTGTCCTTCAGCCAGCGGTCGTCGAACAACGCCTCGTGCATGCAGGCCCGCTCGCCGAACGGCGCGCTCATGACGTCGGCAAGCGAGGCTCGTATGTAGTTCGCCGACAAGACCGCGTCTTCCGAAGCCTGACGCAATCCGTCCGCCCCATGCGACAAAATAAAGCTCAGCGCACGCACGAACATCCCCATCTGTCCGTGGAACGCGCTCATGCGGCCGAACGATTCCGTTCCTGCGGCGTGCTCCACCAGTCGCAGCCGATCGCCTTCCCGCGTGACGAACGGAACCGGCGCGAAAGGCGCGAGCCGCGACGACAGCGCGACCGGCCCCGCGCCCGGGCCCCCGCCGCCGTGCGGCGTCGAAAACGTCTTGTGCAGGTTGATGTGCATCGCGTCGACGCCGAGGTCGCCCGGGCGCGTCTTTCCGACGATGGCGTTGAAGTTCGCGCCATCGCAGTAGAAGTAGGCCCCGGCTTCCCGAACGGCCTCGGCGATTCCCACGATCTGACGCTCGAAAAGCCCACAGGTGTTCGGATTGGTCAGCATGATCGCGGCGACGTCGGGAGCGAGCGCCGATTTGACCGCCTCGACGCTGACGTCGCCTTCATCGCCGGCCGGAACCGGGCGGACGGAAAATCCAATCAGGGCCGCCGTCGCCGGATTCGTGCCGTGGGCCGAATCGGGAACCAGCACGACTCGCCGCGTTGCAACCTCGCCGCGGGCCTCGATCGCCGCCTTGATCGTCATCATGCCGCAGAGTTCGCCGTGCGCTCCCGCCTTCGGAGACATCGCGATCGCGCTCATGCCCGTCATTGTCATCAAGGCGGCGGCGAGCGCCTCGATCACCGCAAGCGCGCCCTGCGCGGTCGAAACCGGCTGCAGCGGGTGCACGTCCGAAAAACCCGGCAGCCGCGCCATCTTTTCGTTCAGGCGCGGATTGTGCTTCATCGTGCAGGAGCCCAGCGGATAGAGCCCGGCGTCGATCGAGTAATTGTCGCGCGAAAGGCGCACGTAGTGGCGCACCGCTTCCGGCTCGGTCAGACCGGGCAGTTCCGGCGCCCCGGCGCTGGCTGTCGGCCCCAGCCGCGAGGCGAAGGGCTCGGGGTCGTCCACGTCGACGCCGGACGCGTCGAACCGGCCGGTTTCGAAGATCAGCGCCTCCTCCATGTCGAGGGCGCGATTGCCGGTGAAGGTCTTGCGCGCGGCCGCTTGAGCGGTCTCCGGGCGGGTCGGACGGCCTTGGCTGTTCATCGACGGTCATTTCCTGAGACGGTCATTTCCTGAAAAGAACTATCGCAGGCACTCGGCCAGGGCTTTCGCATAGGCGGAGCGGTCGTCGTCGCTGTTGACCTCGGTGCTGGCGACGACGATGCAGTCGTCGAGCCCGGCTTGAGGCAGAAGCCGCGACACAGGCAGCCCGCCGATCACGCCGCGACGCGCCAGCGCCTCGATCACGTCGGCCGCCGGTCGGGGCGTGCGCAAAGTGAACTCGTTGAAGAAGCATGCGTTGACGATCTCGACGCCCGGCACGGCGGACAGGCGATCGGCCAGTTGGACCGCGTTGGCGTGATTGAGGTTCGCCAGGCGCCGGAGGCCGACCCCGCCAAGCAGGGCGAGGTGGATCGAGAACGCGAGCGCGCACAGGCCGGAATTGGTGCAGATGTTGCTCGTCGCCTTCTCGCGCCGGATGTGCTGCTCTCGGGTCGACAGCGTCAGGACGAAGCTGCGCCGGCCGTCGGCGTCGACAGTCTCCCCGGCGAGTCGCCCCGGCATCTGGCGCACGAACTTGAGCCGGGTGGAGAACAGCCCGAGATAGGGACCGCCGAACGAGAGCGCGTTGCCGATCCCCTGCCCTTCGCCGACGACGATATCGGCGTCCATTTCGCCCGGCGAACGCAGGGCGCCGAGCGAGACCGGATCGGTGAAGACCGCAACCAGAAGCGCGCCGCGGGCGTGCGCGGCGTCGGCGATCGGAGCAAGGTCGCGAGGATTGCCGAAGAAGTCCGGGCTCTGGACGACGACGCAGCTTGTTTCGTCGTCCATCGCGGCGGCGATGTCCTCGCTCGCCCGGACGTCCGGCGGAAGCCGAACCACCGTTTCTCCGGCCAGACGCGCCAGCGTCTCCGCCACGTCGGCGTATTGCGGATGCAGGCCGCCGGACAGGACCGCCTTGCCGCGCTTCGTCAGGCGGTGCGCCATCATCATCGCCTCGGCGCATGCGGTGGACCCGTCGTACATCGAGGCGTTCGCGACTTCCATGCCGGTCAGCGTCGCGACCTGGGTCTGGAACTCGAACAGGACCTTCAATGTGCCCTGGGCGATCTCGGGCTGGTAGGGCGTGTAGCTGGTCAGAAACTCCGAACGCTGGATCAGATGATCGACGCTCGCCGGAATGTGGCGCTTATAGGCGCCCGCGCCGAGGAAAAACGGCGCCGAGCCCGCGGCGACGCTGCGAGCGGCCATCGCCGACATCGTCCGCTCGACCGCCATCTCGCACTTGGCGAGCGGCAGGTCGATGAGCCCCCCGATGCGTTTGTCGGCGGGAATGTCGGCAAACAGCGCCTCGACGTCGGGGACGCCGATCCGCGCCAGCATCGCCTGGCGTTCGGCGGCGTCGAGCGGCAGGTAGCGCATCGGTCAGGCCTGGGTTTCGAGATAGGCGGCGTAGGCGGCTTCGTCCATCAGAGCCGCCAGCTCACTCAAGTCGGCGATTCGGATCCGGAACAGCCAGCCGCGCCCGAGCGCATCCTCGTTGATGATCCCGGGCGTCTTCTCCACGTCGGCGTTGACGGCGACGACCTCGCCGGAAACGGGCGCGAAAACGTCGCTCGCCGCCTTCACGCTTTCGACCACGGCGGCGGGCTCGCCCGCCTTCAGCGTCTTGCCGAGCGGCGGCGTCTCGGCGAACACGACGTCGCCCAGCTGCTGCTGCGCAAGGTCGCTGATGCCGACGACGCCCTCGGCGCCGTCGATCCGGATGTATTCGTGATCCTTGGTGTAGCGGATCTCAGCCATGAAAAGGTCCTTTGCTTCAGCCGCGATGATAGGCGTGGCGATGGAAGGGCAGCGCGGATATGCGCGCGCCGAGGGTTTTTCCGCGCACGATCAGTCCGACCGGCGTTCCGACCGTTGCATGCGCACGGTCGACGAACCCCATGGCGATCGGCGCGCCGACGCTCGGCCCGAAGCCGCCCGAGGTGACGACCCCAATCTGCGCGCCGTCGGCGGACACGATCTCGGTTCCGTCGCGCGCCGGGGCCCGCCCGTCGGGCCTGAGGCCGACACGAACGCGGCCCGGCCCGTCGGCAAGCGCGCGCAGAATGCGGTCGGCGCCGGGGAAGCCGCCTTCGGCGCGGCGGCGCTTCTGGATCGACCAGGCGATCGCCGCCTCGACCGGATCGACGGTCTCATCGAGCTCGTGACCGTAAAGACAGAGGCCCGCTTCGAGCCGGAGCGAGTCCCGAGCCCCGAGCCCGATCGGGGCGACGCCCGGCTGCGCCAGCAGGAGGCGCGCGAAAGACTCCGCGCGTGGGGCCGGGATCGAGACCTCGTAGCCGTCCTCCCCGGTGTAGCCGGAGCGGGAAACGAAGGTCTCGGCGTCGCCAATGCGCGCGGGCCTCGCAGCCATGAAGGCCATGGCCTCGAGCCCCTCGCCGACCGCGAGACTCGAAAGGGTTGCCGCCGCAAGCGGCCCCTGCAACGCGATGAGCGCGGCGTCTTCGAGCCGCGTCAGACGGACTCCGCTCGGCAGACGGCTGACGATGAGGGCGTAATCGACCGCCTTGCGGGCGGCGTTGACAACCAGGCGGAGCGCGCCGTCGGCGGCGGGCGGACGCGTCACCATGAGGTCGTCGACGACGCCGCCGTCGTCGTTGAGGAGTTGGGTGTAGCGCTGCCGGCCCGGAGCAAGACCCAGGATGTCGGCGGGGCAAAGCGTCTCGAGAAACGCCGCCACAACGCGATGGTCCGGGCCCTCGATCAGCGCCTGGCCCATATGCGAGACGTCGAACAGCCCGGCCGCCTTGCGGGTGTGCAGATGCTCAGCCAAAACTCCGGTCGGATATTGGATCGGCATGTCGTAGCCGGCGAACGACGCCATCCGGGCGCCGAGTTCGACGTGCAGCGCATGCAGGGGCGTTTTGCAGATGGCGTCGTCGCTCATGGGTCCACCGATCGAGTCCAGCGCCGGGCGGAGCGCGCCGCGACTCGGGCGGCGAACGATCCGCATGGGCGCCCCCTCTGTCGCACGACCTGAGAGATTTCCCGCCTTGCGGCGGCTACCCCCGTCGGTGGACGCAGGCCTTTCGGGCGCGCGCCGCTTTCCAGAGCGTCATCACTTCAGCGGTCCTGCGGCCTGAGCGTTTCCGGGGCGGTTGCGCCTTCGGCGCCGGCGGCGGGGCCGCCGGACTCTTCCGCGAAGTGTCTTCGACTGACGAGGTCGAGCTAGCCCGAGCGCCGCGCTTTTGTCAACGCGCCGTAAGCGGGCGCGGAACCCCGTCAGCCGGAGACCTTGCGCCTGTGCGCGTGTGGAGCGCCGCCGCCCCCGCCGCCTTCGAAGCCGATCGTCAGCGTATAGACATTGGCGAGCATGAGGGTCGGCATCGGCACGACGATCGGGTCCGTGACGATGCGGAACTGGCCGGAATTCGTGGCGTCGGCGGTCGCCTGGATCGTATAGGTCTTGGAGTAGATCTGCTTCTTGCCGGCGTCCTGGGTCACGGTGATTCGCAGCGGCACGCTGTAGGTCCCGGGGGAGCCGGCCTGACCGATGACGAGATTGCCCGCCACGCCGACCTTGATCGCCGCCTGCCCCGGCCCGGCCGGATCGCATTCGCGGGCCGTGTCGCCGATGTTGAACTGGTAGCGCACCGACGCGCTCTCGGCGCCGCCGACCCGATAGGCGGAGCCGCCCTCGGCAATGTCGACCTCGGGGCAATAGATGTCGGTGCTGGCGACCGGCAGCGGGACCTGCTTCTCAGCCGGATTATTGGTCGGCTGCGCCACGGGGCGCGGGTTGGCGCCCTGGTTCAGCTGGAACGTCGCCGGGTCGTAATGCGGCATCAGGTTCTCGACCGAGCCGCATCCAGCGAGGAGACCGGCGCCAACAAGGGCGAGAGAGAGACGAGAGGAAATCTTCAACAACATTGTCGCCATGGTTTTCGATGACAATCCGAGGCGGTGCTTACGACGGCCCCGCGGTCAAGGCAATTGCTCGTAGGCTTCCTTGAAGCCGGCGAGCGGCGCGGGCACGCCGACGCCCTGTTCGGGGGTCTGGAAGAGCCCGAGCGTAACCGTCTTGCCGTCCTTGAGCTTGGCGACGAGCGCGTCGTCGAGCGCGAGCTGGGCGATGCAGCCGTTGGCCAGGCATTGCAGGAAGTTGAGCCGGCCGGCGTTCTGATCGTCGATCCGCAAGCTGACGCCTGCCGGCAGGAGCACGCCGAGCGGGGCGATGACGCGCATGAGGCGCGCCTTGCGGTCCGCGGTGTTGAGCACGATGACCACCAGCGTCAGGTTCGGCCGGTCCTGGTCGACGACGCTCAGCACGACCGCGCATTGTTCGTAGGCCGCGCCCGGCGGCGTCTCGCACCGCGTCTCCCAGTCGCCGTGCTTGGCCCGGATGGCGCCTTGCGCGTGAGCCGCGCCCGCCGCGCAACACACGGCGGCGGCGAGGCCGAAGGCGGCGAGGAGATGAAAAAGACCGCGCGACCGGCTTGCGTGCATCGACGCGAAATTCCCTGGATGGAGGATGAGAAGCGACCCCGCCCTAGCAAGCGATCAGGGCGGCGACAAGCCCGCCGCGGCAAATCGCGCAAAATGAGGGGACGGAGATGGTGGGCGCTACAGGGATTGAACCTGTGACCCCTACCATGTCAAGGTAGTTTCACACGATCGACCTTGGTTGCTGTCATTTGCAGCGCTAGGAAACAAGCCGTAATTCCCACCGATTTCAATTGCGGACCTTTACCGCAGTTTGCTATGATTTGTGCGAAGTTGGTAGCTAGGCGGTAGCTAGCAACCAACTGCCAGCCAGCCCGATTGACGGGCAGGAGCACAGCAACATGCAGCGCGGGAAGATCGGACTGCGGGAAGTTCGCGCCCT
>NZ_JBKQOT010000790.1:0-12219 GCF_052145395.1 Roseiarcus sp. | reverse complement strand
TCAAACTTATAGTTGCCAACGACAACTATGCTCCGGTGGCCCTCGCCGCGTAATGCGGTGCTGGTACTGGAATTAAAGTCCTGAGGGTTTGCACCTTCAGGCGGGGTCCGGAGGCGCCTGGCAACAGAAGCCTCCACTTCTCTTTCACGATTAGCTGCGCCGTTGCTTGCAACCATGGCGTCGTTTGCAACCAAACGGACGCTCGGCTAAACCAAGGATCGAAGCTGGCATCTGCGCATGGCGACCGACCTTATCCGCTACGATCTTCTGGTTCAGGACGCGCTGCGTTCGGTCGTGCGCCGAGTGCTGGCCGACACGGCGCGGTCCGGCCTTCCCGGCGATCATCATTTCAACATCGCGTTCAAGACCCAGGCGCCCGGCGTGGTCGTTCCGGCGGGGCTCAAGAACCGTTTTCCGGACGAGATGTCGATCATCCTGCAGCACGAGTTCTTTGAGCTGGTCGTGACGCCGGAAGCGTTCGAGGTGACGCTCAATTTTTCGCGCAAGTCGGAGCGGGTGACAGTGCCGTTCGACGCCATCACCGGGTTCACCGATCCGTCGGTGCCGTTCGGCTTCAAGCTGGAGCCGCGCACTCCCGACGAACAGGCCGCAGCGCCGGCCGCCGCGACCGCGCCGCGCTCCGACGCCAAGCCGGCCCCTCCGCCCGCTCCGGCGGCGAAGCCGGACGAGGCGAAGGCCGGCCCCTCCGCCGGCAAGGCCGCCGCGGCGCCGGACAAGGGCGCGGAGGCCGCTGGCGCGGCGAAGGTCGTGTCGATAGACGCCTTCCGCAAGAAATAGGGCGGCAAGCAATCGGCACGAGCGGCGCGGACGGAAACCGGATGGGCGATCTTGTCAACCTGCGCCAGGCGCGCAAACGTCGGGAACGCGAGCGCGAAGCGTCGGCCGCGGCCGAAAACCGCGCCGTCCATGGGATGACGAGGGCGGAGCGGCAAAAGGCCGAGAGGGAGCGCGAGAAGGCGGCGCGCAGCCTCGACTCTCATAAGCTCGACCGCTCCGATGACGCCTGAAATCGGACGCGCCCGCGTCGTCAAACGCTCGCTTGCAATCGCGGGCCATCGAACCAGCGTATCGCTTGAAGACGCGTTCTGGCGGCGGCTGCAGGCCATCGCGACCGAGCGTGGCATTTCTGTCAACGCGCTCGCCGCGGACGTCGACGCCGGCCGAGGAGAGGCCAACCTGTCGTCGGCGCTGCGCGTCTTCATCCTCGAGGCGGTGAGTGCCGAGGGCCGGACGCTCTCCGAGCGCCTTGAAACCGAGAGGCCGTGAGCCGCCGGCCTCCGGACGGATTCCGCCTGACTGGCAGAAATGCCGTCGCGCCTGCGGACCCGACGACTGCGTCTTGTTTCGCTCGGGCCAGCCTCAGTAGATTCCGCTTGCGGCCGGGTCCGGCGCCGAAGCGGGCGGCGCGGGCTTCGGCTTTGGCCGTGCGGGCGGGATCGGCGCGTTGGAGGCGGCGCCGTATTCGTCGGTCTTCGTCGCGCCGTCGCTCCGCTGCAGCGGCCTGACGGCCGGCGCCTCCGCCGGCCGGTCCGACGGGATCGGGCGCGGAGCGACGGAATTCTCCTCCCCGGCCTTCTCACGTTCCGCTTTGTCCCGGGCGGCCTTCTCCTCGGCCTCTTCAGCCGCCTTCTCTTGCTGAGACTTCTCCGCCGCGGCTTTTTCGGCGGCCGCCTTTTCGGCCGCGAGTCTTTGTTCTTCGGACCGTTGCTCCGCCAGATGCTGGGCGAGGCCTCTCATGCGCTCCTGTTCTGCGCGCCAGTCCTCGATTTCGGCGTTGCGGCGATCGAGGAACCGCTCCCCCTTGAGCCGGCGGTTGAAGAAGGCGCGCTCGCGGATGTCGGCTTCGAGACTCGCGATGCGATCGGATTCACGGGTGATCGCCTCGGTCGCAAGCCCGGCCGAGAGCCCCGCGACGTCGACTTGCCGCTTCGGCGCGCCGAGCGCATCCTCGAGCGTCACCGTCGCGCTCGGGTTCGGCCCCGACCAGAATTTGAGGGCCGCCCCCGGACCGTTCAGCTGAAGCCGAGTCTCGACCGCCAGTCGGACGAGGTCGAGGCTCGCCTCGAGACTCGCCTCGACATGGGGTCGCGCGATCGCCACCGGGCCGAGCTTGATCGTCCCGGCGCTGAGCGATACCGGCGCCGAACCATCGGGAATCGCGAGCGGACCTTTGTCGAGCGACGCCGCGAACCGGTAGGCGACGTTCGTCTCGTCGATCTGGGCGTCCGGCGCCTGCGCCGCCGTGACGACGCGGTCGAGCGCGTCCGGATCGCTGGCCGCGAGCGCCGCGCCGGAAAATTCGGCGGTTCCGCCGCCCGCGAGCCCCGCGATCAGCGCGGCGACGCTCCGGCCGGTCGATGCAAAGTCGACATGGCCGCCGACGCGGCCGGAGAACGCTCCGCGCCGGACCGGCAGCGGCTCAACCTTCAGCGCGCCGTCGAGCGTCGCTGTCTCGCGGCTGCGCCTCAGCGTCGCGCGGCCGGAGACGGCGCCGCCCGGGAGCTTCATGGCGAAGTCCTCGAGGTCGAGCCGACCGCTGTCGTATCGGAGATCGGTCGAGAACCCCTGCGCAGAAAGGCCATCGGCGACGCCAAGCGTTCCCACGTTCAGGCGCACATCGGCGGCGGGCGGGGTCAGCGGCGGGGCGGCGAATTTTGCGTCCGACCATTGCGCGCCGCTCGCTGCGGGGCGCGGGGGCCCGAGAGCCAGCGAGGTGAGATCGGAGAGACGAAGACGGTCGACCGTCAGGGCGCCGGTAACCGCGGCGGGCGGCGGGAATGCGCTTGCAGCCGGGCCGTTGACGGCTTCCTCGGCGCGTGAAAGGTCGGGGCTCGCGACCGGCTCGAGGCTCTCGGGGGGCGGCTCGTAGCTGAGTTCGCCGGACGCCCTTACGCCCGCGACCGTCGCGGCCAGGCGCGAGACATTCCAGCGCTCGCCGCGCAGCGTGACGTCCGCCGACGCTTCGACAGGGCCGATGGCGCCGCTCGCCGGGGCAAGGCCGAGGACGGAGGCGAGCGGCGCGACGTTTCCCCCTTTTAGCTTGAACGAGCCGAACAGGCTCGCCTCGTCGCCCCCGGCGGTCGGCGCATAGCGGCCCCGCGCCGTAAGTGTCGCGCCGGCGACGGAGGCGGCCGCATCGACGTCGAAGCCCCTCTCCCACGCGCCCGAGGCGCGCAATTCGACGTGCCCCGCCCCGCCCGGCTCCGCCGCCGTTCCGAGGCCGAGCTGCCGCAGAAGCGCGCCGGCGTCCGGCGAATCCAGGACCAGCGTCATCGCCTCTCCATCGCTCTTCGTCGTCGGCTGGACACTGAGCGAGGCCGTGGTCCGCGCGATCGTCCCGCTCGCATTCACCGAGGAGAAAGCCGCCGCCCCCGTCGCGAGCGCAACGCCGCGCGCGTCGAAGGCGATCGAAGCCGGCGACAGGAGCGGCGCGCGCTGAATGAACGCCCGGCTCCACGGCCTCGGCGCGAGGCGGGAGACGAGTGCGGCGAAATCCCTGAGCTTGTCCGCGCTCAAGCGGCCGGACGCCGTCCCGCCATCCGGTCCGTATGCGCCCGTCGCCTCGACCGAGGCGCCGCCGAGGCCGGCCACCGCGAGGCGATCGAGCGCGAGCTTCGGGCCGGTCTTGCTCAGCTTGAGGACCAGCGACGCGCCGTCGATCCCGGCGTCGCCGACGTGCGCCACGCTGAGGGCCTTGGCCGACAGCGACAGCGAGAGGTCATCGCCGCCGACCAGCGACCGGGCGGCGTCGAAACTCGGCAGCGCGTCCACGTCGAGCGTGTCGGCGGCGTGGTCGGCGTAGATTCGGCCGGGGTCGGCGCCGACCGGCCGGGTGAAGGCCAGCGAGCCGGTCAGGATTGAGCGCCCGAGGGCGATCTTGAGATTCTTGCCGGAAAATCCGATCTTCGCAGCCTCGACCTCGCCCGAGACGGCGAGGCTCTGAGAAGGCAGCGCGTCGGCGAGCGCCGAGGCCCACGCGCCGAGTTCCGGCGCGCCCTCACCCGCCCACCCGCCGAGCAGAGCGGAGTCTTCGGTTGAAAAATCGATCGCGCCGGTGAACCGCGCCGCTTCGCCCGTCTCGACAACGCCCTCGCCTTTGAGGCGGCTCTTGCCCGGAAGCCCGAGGTCGAAGCGGGTCATCAGCGGCTCGCCGGGCCTGGCTCTCAGAGAGGCTGCAACCCCCTCGAGCGTATCGCCGCCGAGAATGGCTGAATCGACGGCGAGGCGCGCGTCGAGCGTCGCGGACCCCGCCCCGGCGAGGGCGGGGGCGAGCGCGGCGGAGAGAGCCTCGACAGCCCGCGCCGGGGGGACGGCGTCCTCGCCCTTGCGCCGGAGGAGCGCGTCGAGGTTCGCCTGCTTGGCCTTCGCCTCGATCGTGAGCCGCGCCTGGCCGCGACCCGCGAACGCCGCCGAACCCTCCGCCCTCAGCGCGCGTTCTTCAGGCCCGAAGCGGAACTCGGCGCTTGCCAGCGCCGCCCCGTCGAGATCGGCGGAAAACGTTCCTGCCGCGCGCCATGGCGTTAGTCCGTCAACGCCCGGCGACGTTCCCGTGATCACGGCCGTCCCCGCCGCGCTCGGCCCTTTGGGTCCGGCCGCCGCGAGCGTTCCGTCGAACTCGATCGCGGGCCAGACGGGGCCCGGGTCGATCGCGATCCGGACCGGCGCGCCCGCCGGCCCCGCCTTTTCCGAGGCAATGCGGAAGACGATCGGGACGCCGCCCGGCCCCGCCGCCTGTCCCGAGACGTGGTAGGGGCCGGCGAGCGACGGCGCGTCGCCGGCGAGTTGGACGCCTCTGATCGTCCGATCCTGCCCGCCCGCCTTCGCGGCGATCCGAAGGGTTCCGTCCCTGACCGAGAACCGGTCGAAGCCGACCGCATCGCCCGGGGCCGCGGCCGGCAGAACAAAGGCGCCGCCGGCGGCGCGCGTGAGCGTCAGGACCGGCTTCTCGAGCCGGACGTCGGTGAAGCGGAAGGCGCCGCTGGCGAGCTTGACCATGGCGAGTTCGAGCCGCGCCCCCTCGAAGGTGAGCCGCGGGGCGTCCGGCCCGGCGCCGGCCGCCGCTCCCGCGCCGACCTCGATGTAGGGCGCGGGGAGGAGCCTCAGCGTCACCGGCCCGTTGAGCGTCACGCTGCCGCCGGTCAAGGCTTCGAGACGCTCGGCGATTTCCGCGCGATGGGCCGACCAGTCGATGAAGTAGGGAACGATCAGCGCCACCGTCAGCAACGTGACGAGCGCGATCGCGATAATGGTCAGGATGACGCGCACGGACAAGCAAACATCTTTCGCCCCTCGGGAATCACCGGAGCGCGGCGACCATCGCTGCGCAAAATGGCGCGAAAATATGACGGGAGCAACGCGCAAGGTCGAGGCGGAGGGGCGCTCCTGTGGATTCCCGGGCCCATGGACATGCGAACGTCATGCGGGCCGACTACGTGAGGAAGGTTGCGCCGCCGGCAGAGCGCGACGGCTCGGCCCCGGGAGACGAAAATGAGCATCGGAATACGGACTTCGCTTCAGGCCGCGGCCGGCCTTCTCCTTCTCGGCGTCGCCGGTCACGGCGAAGCGGCGGGACTCGACGATCTCGTCGCGGCGGCCAAACAGGAAGGACAGCTGACCGTCATCGCACTGCCGCGCGACTGGCGCCGCTACGGCGTGCTGATCGACAGTTTCAAGGCGAAATACGGGATCGCCGTCAACGAGTTGAACCCCGACGGGGGGTCGGGCGACGAGGTCGAGGCGATCAAGGCCAACAAGGCCAACAAAGGCCCACAGGCGCCCGACGTGATCGACGTCGGCCTGTCGTTCGGCCCCGGCGCCAAGGCCGAAGGTCTGCTGCAGCCTTACAAGGTCGCGACCTGGGACACGATCCCGGACTCGGCGAAGGACCCCGAGGGCTACTGGACCGGCGACTATTACGGGGTGCTGTCGTTCGCGGTGAATTCGGACATCGTGAAGACGCCGCCGGCCGACTGGTCCGACCTCTTGAAGCCGGAGTTCAAGGGCTCGGTTGCGCTCGCGGGCGACCCGCGCGCCTCGAATCAGGCGACGATGGGCGTCTATGCCGCAGGGCTCGCCGGCGGCGCGACCGACGCCGTGAAGGCCGCGGAGGACGGGCTGATATTCTTCGCCGACCTCAACAAGAGCGGCAACTTCGTCCCGGCGATCGGCAAGGCCGCCTCGATCGCCCAGGGCGAGACGCCGGTGCTTGTGTTCTGGGACTACAACGCCCTCGCGGCCCGCGACAACTTGAAGGGCAATCCCAAGGTCGACGTCATCGTGCCCAAGAGCGGCGTCGTGGCGGGCGTCTACGTTCAGGCGATCAGCGCCTATGCGCCCCATCCCAACGCCGCCAAGCTGTGGCTTGAGCACCTCTATTCCGATGAGGGCCAGATCGGGTGGCTGAAGGGGTACTGCCATCCGATCCGCTTCAACAACCTCGTCGAGACGGGCAAGGCGCCCGCCGACGTGCTCTCCGCCCTGCCCCCCGCCGCGGGCTACGCCAAGGCGAAGTTCCCGACACTCGACGAGCAGAAGGCGGCCAAGGAGGTCATCGCAAGGGAATGGGACTCCGTCGTCGGCGCGACGGTGGCGAAGTAGCCGCGCGCTCTCGGGATCGTCGTCGTTTGGAGGCGCGGCGTCTCGCCGCACCGAGGCGCGCGAGACGCGCGCCCTTCAACGCCAGCCGGAAGCCGGCCACGCCGCCATGACCTCCGCCCCCTCCTCCCGTCCCTTCGCCCGCCGTCCCGACTGGGGCGCGTGGCTGGGCGTTGCGCCGTTTTTCCTCTTCGCCGCGATGTTTTTGATCGCGCCGACGGCTTGGCTTCTCGTCGGCGCTTTCGAGGATCGCGACGGCGCGTTCACCCTCGCCAACATCGCCCGGCTCGGCCAGCCGTCGATCCGGCTCTCCTACTGGCTCAGCCTCGAGGTCAGCGCCGCCTCGGCCGCGCTCGGCGCGCTATTCGGGCTCGGGCTCGCGCTCGTGGCGCTCTGCGGCGGCTTGCCCCAATGGGTCCGCCCGACGCTGATGACCTTCAGCGGCGTCGCCTCCAATTTCGCCGGCGTACCGCTCGCCTTCGCCTTCATGGCGACGCTCGGGCGGCTCGGGCTCGTCACCGTGCTCCTCAAAAATCTCGGCGTCGATCTCTACGCGGCGGGCTTCAACATTCTGACCTTCTGGGGCCTCACCGTCACCTATCTCTATTTCCAGATCCCGCTGATGGTCCTGGTGGTCGCGCCGGCGATCGACGGCCTGAAGCCCGAGTGGGCGGAGGCGGCCGAAACGCTCGGGGCGAGCCCGTTGCAATACTGGCGCATGATCGCCCTGCCGGTCCTCATGCCCAGCGCGCTCGGCGCGGCGCTCCTTTTGTTCGCCAACGCCTTCGGGGCGATCGCGACGGCCTATGCGCTGACCGGCTCCTCGTTCAACATCGCGCCAATCCTGCTCTACGCTGAGATCCGCGGCGACGTGCTGCACGACCCGAACCTCGGCTACGCCATGGCGGTCGGGATGCTGGCGATCACCGGCTTTTCGAACCTCGCCTACCTCGCCTTGCGCTCGCGCTCGGAGCGGCTGCGATGAGGCGCGGACGGCTCGGCGCCTGGGCGGCGGTCGGACTCGGGGCAGTCTATTTGCTCGCTCCGCTGATCGCGACCTTCGAGTTCTCGCTGCGCATGCGGCGCGGGGCCTACAGCTTCGACGCCTTTCGCGCCGTGTTCGCGAGCGGCAAGTTCCACCAAGCGTTCCTCTATTCGACTGTGCTGGCGCTCGTCACAATCGTCGTCGCCGCCGCGATCGTGGTTCCGACCGCCTGTTTCGTCCGCCTGCGCCTGCCGCGTCTCGCCGGGATCGTCGAGTTCATCACCCTTTTGCCGCTGGTGATTCCGGCGATCGTGCTGGTGTTCGGCTACATCCGCCTCTACGGGTCGTCGTCCGTTCTGCCGCTGACCTCGACATCGCTCGGCGCCGACGCGCTTTTGATGTTCGGCTACGTCGGCCTCGGCCTGCCGTACATGTATCGCGCCGTCGATACGGCATTGCAGGCGATCGACGCGCGCACGCTGACCGAGGCCGCAGAGAGCCAGGGAGCGGGGCCGCTCACAATCCTGATCGAGGTCATGCTTCCGAACATTCGCGCCGGCGTGCTCTCGGGCGCGTTCCTGACTTTCGCCATTGTGATCGGCGAGTTCACCATGGCGAGCCTGCTCGATCGGTCGGCTTTCGGGCCCTATCTCCAGCTCATCGGCGCCTCGCGCGCCTATGAGCCGGCTGCGCTTGCGATCATCGCGTTCGCGCTGACCTGGGCCTGCCTCGGCCTCATCCAGCTCGTCGGCGGCGCCCCGCCGGCGGCGGCGAGACGGTAGGGCGGTTTAAGATGCCTCGTCACGCCACCTCCGGCAGGCGACCCAGGAACTTGTCGAGGGTGATCGGATAGTCCCGGACACGAACTCCCGTCGCGTTATAGACGGCGTTCGCGATCGCTGCGGCGACGCCGCACAAGCCCAGTTCGCCAATGCCCTTCGCCTTCATGGGCGAGGAGATCGGGTCCGTTTCATCGAGGAAGATGACGTCCTGATGGGGAATGTCGGCGTGGACCGGAACTTCATACCCGGCGAGGTCGTGGTTGACAAAGAAGCCGATCCTCTTGTCAACCACGAGCTCTTCCATCAGCGCCGCGCCGACCCCCATGGTCATCGCCCCAATCACCTGACTGCCTGCGGTCTTGGGATTGAGGATGCGACCCGAGGCGCAGACGGCGAGCATGCGGCGGACGCGGATCTGGCCGGTCGCCGAGTCGACGGCGACCTCGACGAAATGCGCGGCGAAGGTGGATTCCTGATATTTTTTGTCGAGGTCGCCATATTCGATGGCGTCCTCGGCCGTGAGGTCGCCGTCGGACGCGGCCTCAGCAAGCGGAATTCTGCGGCCGCCGGATTGAACCTGGCCATCGGCGAACGCGACGTCCGCGGCGTCGAACCCGAGCCTCTCGGCGACGGCGCCGCGCAACTTGACACAGGCGGCGTAGACGCCAGACGTCGAATTGTTGGCGCCGAACTGCCCACCCGATCCCGACGACACCGGAAAGCTGGAGTCGCCGAGCCGGACCGCCACTTTGTGCAGCGGCAGGCCCATCATCTCCGACGCCGTCTGGGCGATGATCGTGTACGAGCCGGTGCCGATGTCGGTCATGTCCGTCTCGACCGTGACGACTCCCCGGTTGTCGAGCCGCACCCGCGCGCCGGACTTGGTCAAGAGGTTGTTGCGGAAACCGATCGCGAGCCCATGGCCGATCAACTGGGGCCCCTCTCGGGTCACTCCCGGGGTGGGATTGCGCTTCGCCCAGCCGAACCGCTCAGCGCCGAGGCGCGCGCATTCGACGAGCTGGCGCTTGGAGAACGGCCGCTCCAGTCTCTCCGGATCGACCTGAGTATCGTGGAGGATGCGGAATTCCAGCGGATCGATCCCGAGTCTTTCGGCCATCTCGTCCATGGCGATCTCGAGCGCCATCAGCCCTGGCGCTTCGCCCGGCGCGCGCATGGCGTTGCCCTCGGGCAAGTCGAGCGCCGCGAGTCTCAGCGCGGTCATTCGGTTCGCGCCTGCGTAGAGCAGCCGCTTCTGGCCGATGGCGTTCTCCGGTCGGCCGCCATCGAGATTGCCCGACCAGCTTTCGTGGCCGATGGCCGTGATTTTCCCGTCCGGCCCGGCGCCGATGCGAATGCGCTGGATGGTCGCGGGCCGATGGGTCGTGTTGTTGAAGACGAACGGCCGCGGCAGCGCCACCTTCACGGGCCGTCCGATGGCCCTGGCGCCCAGCGCCGCCAATACGGCGTCCGCGCGCAAAAACAGTTTGCTGCCGAAGCCGCCCCCGAGGAAGGGCGACACGAGCCGTACTTTCTCTTTCGCAATGCCCAGCGTCGTCGCGAGATCGGTTCTTCCCCGGTCGATCAGCTGGTTCGACGTCCAGACCGTGAGTCGGTCGCCGTTCCAGACGGCTGTCGAGGCGTGCGGCTCCATCATCGCGTGAGAGTGATCCGGCGTGGCGTAGGTTTCATCGAGGCGTACGGGAGCGGCGGCGAAGGCCGCCTCGAAATCGCCAGCCGCGCTCTCCGACTTGCCCGATTTGGGGGATGACAGCCGAATCCTTTGCGGCAGCCAGATCAAAGGCGCCCGGGGCGCGGTCATACTCGACCTTGACAAGGGCCGCTCCCGCGCGCGCCTGCTCGAAAGACTCGGCGACGACGAGCGCGATCGCTTGATGGTAATGGGCGACGTCCGGGCCGCCGAGCAGCGGGGCCGCATTCGTGGCGCCCTTGCCGAGCTTGCCTGCGTTCTCCGCCGTCAGGACGGCGAGCACGCCCGGCAGGGCTTTGGCGCCCGCCGCGTCGATCGACAGGATTCGGCCTTTCGCTATTGCCGAGCCGATGACATAGCCATAGGCCGCGTTCGGCGCGACGTCGTAGCGCTCGTAAGCGTAAGGAGCGCGGCCGGTGGTCTTCAGCGGTCCGTCGATCCGGTCTGTCGGCTGTCCGACGATCCTCAGCTGATCGATTGGATTTGTGGTTGCGGGCGCGTCGAATTTCATGGGTTCGCCCTCGCCTCGGTGAGAATGGCACCGAGCGTACGCTCGGCCAGTTGAACCTTGAACGCGTTTTCGTCGGTCGGTTGCGCCTCGGCGAAAAGCCTGCCCGTCACTGCCTTTGCCCCGCGCGGCAGGTCGGCTTCCGCAGCCTCGTCGCGCCAGGGCTTCGGCGCCACGCCGCCGAGCGCGACGCGACCGGTCCCGTCGGAATGGACGATCGCCCCCACGGAGACGAGCGCAAACGCATAGGACGCCCGGTCTCGCACCTTCAGATAGACCTGCTTACCGCCGACCGGTTTCGGCAAAACAACGCTCGTGATCAGTTCGCCTGGGGTCAGCGCCGTCTCGAGATGCGGCGTATCGCCGGGAAGGCGATGAAAGTCGGCGATGGGGATGGCGCGCTCGCTTCCGTCCGGTTGCACGGTCTCGACCTTGGCGTCGAGCGCCCGCATCGCGACGGCCATGTCGCTTGAATGCGTTGCGATGCAGGCCTCGCTTCCGCCGACGACGGCGAGCGAGCGCGTGTAGCCGCCGATCGCCGAGCAGCCGCTGCCGGGCTGGCGCTTGTTGCAAGGCTGGTTCGGGTCATAGAAATACGGGCAGCGCGTGCGCTGGAGGAGGTTGCCGGCGGTCGTCGCCTTGTTGCGCAACTGCCCCGAGGCGCCGGCGAGGAGGGCGCGCGACAAGAGCAGATAGTTCTTTCGCACGCGCGGATCGGCGGCGAGGTCGGTGTTGCGCACGAGCGCTCCGATTCTCAAGCCGCCGTCCCCTGTCGGCTCGATCTTGTCCAGCGCGAGACCGTTCACGTCGACAAGATGGGTCGGCGTCTCGATTTCGAGCTTCATCAGGTCGAGGAGGTTCGTGCCGCCGGCGATGAACTTCGCGCCTTCCGCCCGCGCGGCGACGGCAGCTTCGCGGGGCGTGCGTGCGCGCTCGTAGGTGAAGGGCCTCATGCCTTCCTCCCTGCGACCTCTTGGATCGCTTCCATGATGTTGGAATAGGCGCCGCAGCGGCAGATGTTCCCGCTCATCCGCTCGCGAAATTCGGCAAGGCTCGCTTCGGGAGACGCCGTCAGATCGTCGGTGACGAGGCTTGGGACGCCGGCCTCGACCTCCTTCAGCATGGCGACCGAGGAGCAGATCTGACCCGGGGTGCAGTACCCGCATTGATATCCGTCATGCTTGATGAAGGCGGCCTGCATCGGGTGCAGGCTTTCGGGCGATCCCAGTCCTTCAATGGTCGTGACGCTGTCGCCTTCGTGCATGACGGCGAGGGTCAGGCAGGAATTGATCCGGCGCCCGTTGACCATCACCGTGCAGGCGCCGCACTGCCCGTGGTCGCAGCCCTTTTTCGTGCCGGTCATGTGGAGTTGCTCGCGGAGCGCGTCCAGGAGTGTCGTCCGCGTGTCGACCTTGAGCGAGCGCGGCTCGCCGTTCACGGTGAAGGCGACCGTTGGGAAGACAGCTTCCGGCCATGCCGTCGCCGAGGCCGCCGGCTCATCCAGGGCGATCGCCGGCGCGGCGCCGGCCGCAATCGCCGCGGCGCCGACGACCATCAGATCGCGGCGGGTAACCTTGAAAGCGCCGGAACTGCGCATAGAAATCGCTCCGATCGTTCGTAT
>NZ_JBKQOT010000789.1:0-3024 GCF_052145395.1 Roseiarcus sp. | reverse complement strand
TCCAAGGGAAAAAAGAAGCGGCCCGGTGGGGGCCGCTCCTCATGGCGTCAGGCCGGCGGGGGAGCCACCGTCATTGCGAAAATGTGTCGCACGAAGAAATCTGCCCGCTCTTCAGGCCGGTCGTCAGCCACTTCGCGCGCTGCGCCGACGAGCCGTGGGTGAAGCTGTCCGGCACGGCGTAGCCGCGCGCCGCGGTCTGCAGGCGGTCGTCGCCGATCGCCTGGGCGGTGGCGAGCGCCTTCTCCACGTCGCCCTGCTCAAGAATCTGCCACTTCTGGTTGGCGTTGGCGGCCCAGACGCCGGCGAGGCAATCGGCCTGGAGTTCGATGCGGACCGAAATGGCGTTGGCCTGGGTCTGGCTCGAGCGCTGCTTGGCCGCGTCGGCTTTGTCGAGAATGCCGAGCAGGTCCTGCACGTGGTGGCCGATCTCGTGCGCCACCACATAGGCGTAGGCGAAATCGCCGCCGCCGCCGTACTTGGTCGTCATGTCGCGGAAGAATGAGGTGTCGAGATAGACCTTCTTGTCGATCGGGCAGTAGAAGGGACCCATCGCCGCCTGCGCGCCGCCGCAGCCCGACCGGGTCGCGCCGTCATAAATGACCAGCGTCGCTGGCGTGTACTCGAGACCTGTCTGCTGAGGCAGCACCGACGTCCAGACCGCCTCGGTCGTCCCCATCACGTGCGCTAGGAATTTCCGGGTCGGATCGTTGGGATCGACGGCGGCGCCTGTGCTCGCCGGCTGCGTCTGGCCGCCCTGGTTCATGTAGCGCGAGGCCATTTCGGCGCCGCCCATCAGCACGGCCGGGTTGATGCCGGTGAAATAGCTGATGGCGAACACGGCGATGATTCCGACGATGCCGAGGCCGCCGCCGCCCATCATGCCGCCGCCGCCGCCCTGGCCGCGCCGATCCTCGATGTTCTGGGAAACGGGCGTGTTTTCGTACTGCATCGACGACCTCGAGGAGCGCTTCCCGCGCCGCCCGGCCCCATGCGGCGGCGCTCTGATCCGCCCTTACTAGCAGAACCCGGGCGGCCTGAGTAGCGAGGCCGCATGGCCCGTCGCCGCCGTGCGCTCAACGCAATTCGAACGAATGCCGGATCGTCTGATCTTGACAGGCCGTGTCCCTGGGCCATGATCTTCGAGGAAAAAAAACAATTCGGGAGGAACGGTCATGCTGCAGGAGCAGACTGCGAGTCGTCATGCCAACCCGAACAACGGCGTTCAGCATGCCGACGTCGCGGTGGTCGGCGCTGGCTTCGCCGGATTGTATCTTCTCTATCGGTTGCGGAAAGCGGGCTTCACGGCGATCGGGCTGGAAGCGGCCGACGACGTCGGCGGCACCTGGTACTGGAACCGCTACCCGGGCGCGCGCTGCGACATTCAGACCATCGACTACGCCTATACGTTCGATCCCGAGTTGGACAAGGCGTGGACCTGGTCGGAGAAATACGCGACGCAGCCGGAAATCCTTCGCTATCTCGGCTTTGTCGCCGATCGCCACGATCTTCGCCGCGACATCCGCTTTGGCACGAACGTGATAAACGGCCGATGGAACGAGGGGACGGGCCGGTGGCTGCTTAGGACGTCCGACGGTCCTTCTGTTTCCTGCCGCCACTACATCATGGCGACCGGCTGCCTCTCCTCGCCCAAACCGCCGGAGAGCGTCGGCGCCGGCTCCTTCAGCGGCCCCGTTCTCACGACCGGCCGCTGGCCCCACGACGGCGTCGATCTCGCCGGCAAGCGCGTCGCCGTGATCGGCACCGGCTCTTCGGCGATCCAGCTCATTCCGATCGTCGCCGAGCAGGCGGCCGAACTCGTGGTGTTCCAGCGCACGCCGAATTTCGCCATGCCGGCCCGGAACGGCGCGCCGTCGCCGGACCGCCTTGCGCAGGTGCGCAGCGACCCCGCCGCCTATCGCGCGCAGGCGCGGCAGTCTCTGACCGGCGTGCCGCTGCCGATGCAGAGCGTGGTCAGTTGGCAGTTCACCGACGCCGAACGGCGGGAGCGCTTCGAGAAAATGTGGGACGAAGGCGATCTCGTCGGGATGCTGACCCAGCTCTGGGCCGACCAGGGCGTCGATGTCGACGGCAATGCGATCGTCGCCGATCTCTTCCGCGAGAAGATTCGCAGTGTCGTAAGAGACCCCGAGACAGCGGAGACGTTGACCCCCCGCGATCATCCGTTCGGCGCCAAGCGCCCCTGCCTCGACACCAACTACTATGCGACCTTCAACCGCCCCAACGTCGCGCTCGTCGATCTGCGCAAGGAGCCGATCGCTTCGATCAGCGCGACCGCCATCCACACCGCGACGCGCAAGTTCGACGTCGACGTCATCGTCTTCGCGACCGGCTTCGACGCAATGACGGGCGCGGTCCTCGCCCTCAATCCGGTCGAGGGGCGCGGCGGACGGACGCTTGCCGGCCTCTGGGCGGAGGGGCCGAAGACCTATCTCGGCCTGATGGCCGCAGGCTTCCCCAATTTCTTCATGATTACCGGGCCGGGCAGTCCATCGGTGCTGTCGAACATGGTGGTGTCGATTGAGCAGCACGTCGACTGGGTGGTCGACCGACTGATCGACATGCGGGCCGCCGGCTTCACCACGATCGAGCCGACCGAAACTGCGATGGCGGGCTGGGAGCGCCACCTCGCCGATTGCGCGCAGGTGACGCTGCACCGGCTGGCCAACACCTGGTACACCGGCGCCAACGTGCTGGGCAAACCGCAGGGCGTGATGCCCTATACCGGCGGCGTCGGGCTCTATCGCGGTATCTGCGACGAGGCGGTCCAGCGCGGTTTGCTGGGGTTCCGGCTGACGGGGCCAAACGTCCCTGAACAGTGCAACGACGGCGAGATCGTTCGCCTGCAGCCCGACGTCCGCGCCGTTCTCGGCCTGCTTGCCCAAATGAATCTGCCGGCGATCGAGTCGCTCGGCGCCGCCGGCGCGCGCGCCTTCGTCGTGCTGTTCAACGCCGGCCGTCCGTTCGGACGACCGGTCGGAGAGGTTGTCGACGGCGTGTACGATG
>NZ_JBKQOT010000788.1:0-3571 GCF_052145395.1 Roseiarcus sp. | reverse complement strand
GCAGTTTTCTCATGAATTGCACCTTGGGGTTTGAGACGTTTCACCGTCCGGTCGGATCCCGGCGGCGCCACGATCGCCCCGTGATCGGTCGCGTTCGCGCTGGGCTGACGGCCTGCGCTCCCCGGGAGAGGTCAAGCGCTGGTCGTCAACGCGCTCCCCCCACGGGCGGGTTTCAGTAACCGTAGGGGCCGCAGAGCCCGAGGACGACCTGCATGGGCCCGCACCCGCCGCCGTAGTAGACGCCGCCGCCGTAGCCGCCGCCATACACGCCGCCGCCGTATCCGCCGCGATACACGCCGCCGCCGTGGTAAGCGCCGCCGTGGTAGGCGCCGCCCATGCGGTAACCGCCCCCGTGGCCTCCGCCCCCGTGACCTCCGCCGCCATGTCCGCCACCTCCATGGTACTGTTGAGCGGCGTCGGCGAGCGAAGGGAGCGCGACCGTGCCTGCCGCAAAGGCCAGCGCGACCGCGCCAGCGAGGAGAATGCGCGTCTTCATGAGGTTGACTCCAATGGCTGAGAGATCAGCGACTGGCTCCGTTTGAAAGGTTTGGCGCCTCGGACGCCAGACTCGGAAACTACCTACGTCCTGAGTCAGAGGGACATGTCTCCTGACGCGACTGCCGCAGACGCTTGGGCGGTGCGCCGGCGCGCTTGCCCATTCAAGCGATGCTTTGCGTCCAGGGCGCTTTGCGCGACACGTGGGCGGACTCGGATCGCGTTTCCTTGATTGCGTCAATCACCGACCGGGGGTCCGCCGGCTGGGACATCGCTTCGGCCAGTTCATCGACCCGATCGTGGAGGTGCGGGCTGTCCTGGCGAAGCTCCTCGAGCAGGGCGACCACCTTGGCGATCTTTTGCTCACTCAGGATCGTCAGCTCCAGATTGAGGGGTTCCCGACGCTGGGTAAGGCGATCGTCTCCTCCTTGCGTCGTGAGGATCAGGATGACCAAATAGAGGGACGCCAGCGACGCTGCGCCCCCAGCCATGCAAAGGGAGGCGGGTCGAGCGCGCGAAACCCAAGGGCTGCGGCGAGGCCGTTCAAACTCACCCAGCCGACAACGAAGACTGTCAGCGCCGCGATGAAGCCGGCGCTGCCCAGGAGCGATGTGATGCGGTCGACCACGCGTTGATGATGCGTGGCGTTCGCATGGTGATCGGCGTGGAGCCCGGCGATCGACAAAATCGTTTCTTCGATATGAATCGGCGGGATCGACGGCGCGGCATCTGTTTCAGGCACTGGCCGTCCTCTGCGGAGGGGCGCTGCGGGTTCCACCTGGATCCGATCCCGAGGATTCGAAGCGGACCGCGCCGGACGCGTCGGCGCTCGCATCTAAGATCGGCGCGCGCCTTATTCAGCGAGAGCCGGCGGAAGCAGACTCCTCCGGGCCGGCGTACCCTGGGCCCGGACGACGCCCTCGCACCGGGCGCCGGCGATCGATCAGTATTGCTCGTAGGGGTGGTGGTAGTGATGATAGGAGTGATAGGCGTAGCCGCGATGGTAGCTTCTGTGATTGGTCACGGAATTCCCGACTGCCGCGCCGCCGACACCGCCGACGACTGCCCCGACCGGACCGCCAACAACAGCCCCGGCAACCGCGCCCCCGACCGCACCAGTGACCAGGCCGTTCTGGTCGGCAAATGCAAATTGGGATGACGCGCAGAGCAATACCGCAGCCGAAAGAAAAAGGCGCATTCTTGACATGGAGACCTCCTGCAAGGCGGCAAACCCGCCGTCGCTCTTCGCCAGTTAGCCGCCAACCGATCCGAACGGTAAGCGTCGGAATCTACTCAGAGCCGGCGAATTCAGCTCATTCCTAGGCGCCAAGGCTCGTTCTTTCAGTCATTCTTTTTGGCAAGCGATCAGACTGCCCATCGGAATTGTCCCATATTTGTCGGCGCAATTTGGGTATTTTCCGAGCCTATGAAAGCGTCGTTTTGCAGAATACACAGCGTCAAATACCGACAGGTGCACATGGCGCACATACCGCAATGCGCGACGCGGAGCACACCTCGAAAGGGCAGACCAATGGACACGAATACGTTATTGATCATTCTCGTCGTGATATTCTTGTGCGGCGGGTTCGGCTTCTATGGCCGGGGACGTTGGTTCTGAGACGACGCCTCGCACACCTGGAGCGGCGAGATTTTAGGCCATGGCGCGCGATCGACAGCCTGGGGTCGCCCCATGAAGAGCGCGCGGTCCGGCATTGCGTCGGCGGCTTGAACGCAGGCCGACCCAACTCACAAATCTGAAGGATTTCACCATGGCCAACAGGACCGTTGAGCAGATTGTCAATGTCAGCGCCGACGCGCTGAATGAGAGCGGCAACGCCTCGCGAGTGGCCCTTCAGGAATTGGCCAAGACGTATCAGGATTTGGCGACCAAAACGCACAGACTCTAACCCCCGCCATTCAGACACTTTCCGCCGTGACGACCCCCGCTGAGTTCATCGAATTGCAGCAGAAGCAAATCAAGGAGGGCGTTCTTGGCGCTCTCAGCGGCAGGCAACAGATTGCCCAATTGACAGCTGCCGTCATCGCCGCAGCCTTCGAACCCACGAAGAAGCAGATCGAAGCTGCGCAGAGGATCACTTAGTCGAGCCAGTCGGCATCGCCCGGGTTGAGGCTAGGGGCGACCAACTGCCGGACACAGGCGAGCAAGCGCTCGCTGCTGACGGGCCCATCGCGCCGGCAGGGAGCAGCGATGCTGCCGTCGCCATTACGCGAACCGATCCGCCCGAAAGAGTGACTACCAACTTGTCGATCGAGACTTGAATCGGATGGCCAAAGAGAGAGAACTGGCGTCCACGGTCACCTCGATTTTGCGGGACTCCGCCCGGGCAGACCTTCTACAAGCTCGTCAACGCTGCGCAATAGAATTGAATCACTCCTTGCCCATCACAGCCAACACCTGTTCGAGCGGCGCGGCGGAGGCGCGAAATACGCCTGAGTAGGGATTGGAAAGGTCGAGAATCAACAGGACCGCGCTCGCGACCGCTACCGCGCCGACGGCGAGGGCCATGACCGACATGAGATTGCCGCGCGACATCAGGCCGAACCCGACGAACAGAAAGAACACCCAGCCGACCACGGTTAGCAGGAGCGGATAGGAAACGGGAGCGGTCAGGGCGAACGACATCTGCAACCTTGACTGGCCGATGGCTTCGATGTCCGACTTCGCTGTGGCGAGCTCCTGCCTCTGCTGATCTGTTGAAGGCTGGAGATTCCCGATCGCCTTTTCTGGGTCGCGCATGACCCGAATGGCCGAAGCGAAACTGTTCGCGGCGAAATTGGCGTCGCTCTCCCTGGTTCCCCAAACCTGATCGATCGTCTTGCCCAGACGGTCGCGCAGTGCGGCACGCTCAGCGGTCGCCTCCGGGCCGTAGTCGGCGAGCGCCAGATCGAGCTGAAGCACTTTCGACGCAAGGGTCTGGATTGCAATGGTCTGGCCAGCATAGACACCGTAAGCCGTCCAGATGAGGAGCCCGGTCACAAGTGCGCACAGCAGTGTGAGAAGCCCGGCGACAGCGCCAATCATATCGCGCGCCGGTCCCGTCGTGTGTTTCTCGGG
>NZ_JBKQOT010000787.1:0-2777 GCF_052145395.1 Roseiarcus sp. | reverse complement strand
CTAGCCATGACGGCGCCAAGATGAGACCATACCCAACGTCGCGGTCGAGGGAATGGCCGTCCCCGTGGCGGCTCGCGCTCCGGGAGGCCAACCGGCCCGATTGGGAGGAGTGCAAAATGACCAAAACCCCTGAAAACTTCGCCATGCGCATCGGCTTGACCCGGCGCGGTTTCGTCGTCGCCGGCGCGATTGGCTCGGCGGCGGCTCTGAGCGGAGGCCTGACGACCGCGCTCGCGGCCGAGAAGCCGAAGATCGGCCTGGTGCAAAAATCCCTCGCCAACGAGTTTTTCAAGCAGATGCAAGCCGGCGCTGAGAAATACGCGGCGGCGAACACCGACAAGTTCGAGTTCAAGGCGGTCGGCATGAAGGACGAGCGCGACTTCGCCGCGCAGGTCGACGCCATCGAGAACTTCGTCACTCAGAAATACGACATCATCGTCGTGGCGCCGGCGGATTCGAAGGCGATGGTCACCCCGATCGCCAAGGCGTTGAAGGCCGGCGTCAAGGTGATCAACATCGACGTCGAACTCGACAAGGACGCCAAGAAAGCGGCCGGAATCGACCTCGCCTTCTTCGGACCCGACAACCGCGCCGGCGCGAAAATGGCGGGCGACGCGCTCGCCAAAGATTTGGGGCCCGGCGGCAAGGTGGTGATCCTGGAAGGCAACCCCGAGGCGGACAACGCCGTGCAGCGCAAGCTCGGCTTCATGGACGCGGTCAACGAGGGCAAGCTCACGCTTCTCGACAGCAAGACCGCGCACTGGGAGACGGAAGAAGCCAACACCCTGATGACCAACTTCCTCACCCAGTATCACGACATCCAGGGCGTGATGGCCGCCAATGACTCCATGGCGCTCGGCGTCGTCAAGGCGCTCGACGCCGCGGGCCTCAGCGGCAAGATAAAGGTCGTCGGCTTCGACAACATCCCGGCCGTGCAGCCCCTGATCAAGGGCGGCAAGATGCTGGCGACCGTCGAGCAATACGGCGCCGACATGGCGGTGCTCGGCATCAACTACGGCCTCAAGGAGCGTGGGGGCGAGACCTTCAGCGGATGGGTCAAGACGCCGATCAAGTTGATCGAGGCCAAGGACCTCTCATAGTCTGCGTCCGGAATTGGCGTCCCCGCCCCCCTTGCGGGGGCGGGACAGGCTGGGGGGTCGCACCCGCCTCGACAATCACGCAGAAATCTCGCGAACTTACAGACCTTGGGCCAGCCAGAGCGGAAAAGCATGGCGCGACCCCCCTCCTTTGCCTCCCCCACAAGGGGGAGGAGGGCGGCAAGCGCCCGAGCCTTCAGCGACGACGGGGTCCCATTCTGCGAGCAGGCGGCGCCACCCCATGAGTCCTCCGATCCTGACCCTGACGGGCGTGGGAAAGCGGTTCCCCGGCGTCGTCGCGCTGCGCGGCGTGACGCTCGAGGTGGCGCGCGGCGAAGGCCATGTGCTCCTCGGCGAGAATGGAGCGGGCAAGTCGACGCTCATCAATCTGCTCGGGGGCGTCTACGCCGCCGACGAAGGCGAGATCACGTTCGACGGCAAGCCCTATCGTCCGCGCACCCCGACCGACGCGTTTCGCGCCGGCATCCGCGTCGTGCATCAGGAGCTGTCGATGCTGATGCAGATGACGGTGGCCGAGAACCTGATGTTCGAGCGCCTTCCGCAGCGCCGCGGGATCGTCGACTATCGCGAGACGAACCGGCGCGCGGCCGAGCTTCTCGACGAGGTCGGGCTCGACGTTCGGCCGACGACGCAGGTCGCGCGGCTCGGCGTCGCGCAGATGCAGCTCATCGAGATCGCCAAGACGCTCGTCTTCGAGAGCAAGTTGCTTATTCTCGACGAACCGACGGCGACGCTGACCGCCAAGGAGGTCGACCGTCTGTTCGACATTTTGCGGCGCCTCAAGGCGCGGGGCGTGACGATCGTCTACATCTCGCATCGGCTTCAGGAGATCGGCGAGGTCGGCGACCGCGTGACGGTGCTGCGAGACGGCCAACTCGTCGCCACGCGCAGTCTCACCGGCCTGACGATCCCCGAGATCGTGCAGATGATGGTGGGACGAAGCGTCACGGACGAGCGCGCCTTTCGCGCCGACGTCGCCGTTTCGGGTGAAGCGTTGCGCGTCGTCGGCCTCCGGCGTGACGCCAAGAGCCCCGAAGTGTCGTTCTCCGTCGGCAAGGGTGAGATCGTCGGCGTCGCGGGGCTGGTGGGCAGCGGACGGACGGAGACGGCGCGGGCGATATTCGGCGCGGACCGGAAGATCGCCGGCGAGATCTTGGTCGAAGGAAAGCGCGTCACGATCGAGTCGCCGCGGGACGCGGTGCGAAGCGGCCTCTGCCTCATGACCGAGGACCGCAAAGGGCAGGGCCTTCTGCTCGGCATGTCCTGCGCCGAGAACATCACGATCACCGACCTTGCGAAGATCTCGCGCCACGGCCTCATCGAGCGCGACGAGGAGCGCGACGCGGCGACCCGTCTCGTCGCCGACCTGCGCATCAAGACGCCTTCGATCGACCAGACCGTGCGCAACTTCTCGGGCGGCAACCAGCAGAAGGTGGTGATCGCCAAGTGGCTCTTCCGCGGCTCCAAGGTGCTGCTCTGCGACGAGCCGACCCGCGGCATCGACGTGGGCGCGCGCGCCGAGATCTACGAGCTTCTCTGGACGCTTGCCGCCGAGGGGCGCGGCGTGCTGTTCATCTCCTCCGACCTGCCGGAGCTGATCGCCATCTGCCACCGCATTCTTGTTTTCTCGAACGGCCGGCTCGTCGGCGAGGTCGTGCG
>NZ_JBKQOT010000786.1:0-4103 GCF_052145395.1 Roseiarcus sp. | reverse complement strand
AGTGTCGCGCAGGTCCGCCGGCCTGCGCTTCAGCGATCCGTCGGCGCTCAAATCGCCAGCGCTCTCGTGCGCTTTGTCGAAGTCGGTCGATTGCTGAGGCTCGGCAGCGGCTGAAGGAGACATGGACACGATCGACGCAGACGGTGAGGACGGTTGGGACGTGAAGGGCGGATGCCCTGAGGACTCCAGCAAGCGCTTCAATTCAGACAGCATCTCTTCCGCGTTCACTTGTCGCGTCGTGCCGGCGCCAAGGCTGCGGTCGTATTCCACCTGTCTTTCTTCTCCGGTCCTTTGAGAGATCATTTCAAACACCTATTCTCCTTCATGAGCGCAAGTACTCCCGACGAAGTCGGCGATTATCGTCGCCGCGTCGAACCATTCCAGGGAATGTCGATTATACCGATGACGCCCGAGAAAGTGAATCGATAGGATGAGGCATCTGAGACGCCTCCCGCGGGGCGAATCCGCGGCGTGGCGCGCGAAGGGAGAACAGGCGATCCTGCCGCCCACATGAAGCCGACGTCGGAATCATCGACTCAAGAAGTGCTCGCAGGCCTCGTTGAGCGGGTCACGTTCCACAACGCGGAGAACGGCTTCTGCGTGCTCCGGGCGAAGGCGCGCGGACATCGCGATCTGGTGACCGTGGTCGGCCACGCCGCCATCATCTCGACCGGCGAGTGGATCACCGCGTCCGGCGAATGGATCAGCGATCGCGCCGGCATTATCAAGGCAAATAAGTATAGGCGATTTTCAGCGTCGAATCCGGCGGAGCGCGTTGTTAATTCGTGAGCAAAAACAGTAGAGCTCCGGTCCGCCTTGATGCGCGGGCAGGCAGTATAGATTTTACTCTGACAATGCCGGAGCGGGACCCACTCTTCGGGCGCGTTTCCCGCAAGGTAGTCCTTCGATAGATTCGGCCGGTCGACCGGTGGCGAGGCATCGTCGCTCGGCATGACGATGTCACCCTGATAGTCCTGGCGGCGAAGCATGTCCGCCGCAGCGAACCCCGCTGCGCCGCCGCCGCCGCCGATGACAATTCGGCTGGGATCGGTGGCTCTGGCGAGGACGCCCGGCTTCAGGCCGAAGTGAGGGCGCGCGGTTGATGCAGATCAACACGCGCAAGCTGCGATGTGCAACTATTATTGAAAGGCTTTGAAGGATCGCTGGCGCGGAGCGGATGTCCACATTTTGATGGGCCCTGTCACGTTGTCCAACGAAGAGCGTGATCGCGAGCAACTGGCCGTGCGCAAATTCTCAGCCTTGAACAGTTTGTCGAATGGCTGCAGCGAGGCCTAACTCATCCAAAGCCCTGGACTTAGGAAATTTGCGAGTCTTGCCACCATTTCGCCGCCGGTTACAGCGTAAGGTCACAATCGGACCTCAGATGTGGAGGATTTCCAGCCATGGCTAAAAAACCCAGTGAACAGATCGCTGATGCCAGCGCCGAAGCGGTAGTCAAGAGCGGCCAAGCCGCAGAGAAGATCATTAAAGGCAGTGCGGACGCTCTGAGCGAAAGCCGCAACGCCTCGAGAGCCGCTATTGAGGAGTTGACCAAGGCGTATCAGGAGTTGGCGACAAAAAATGCCAAGAATCTGACCGCTGCCATCCAGGCGCTTTCCGCCGTGAAAAGCCCGACAGAGTTCATAGAATTGCAGCAGAGGCTGATCAAGGACGGCGTTGAAGCGGTTGTCAGCGATAGCCGTCACATAGCCCAACTGACCACTGCCGTGTTTACTGCCGCTTTTGAGCCAGTGAAAAAGCAGATCGAGGCGGCGCAGAAGACCGCGCAAAGCTAAAGGGTGTAAGTCGGCTCGGGGAGTGACCCCATCGGAGTCAATTCGCTCAGAGTGTTCCGACGCCGATCGGCTTTCGGACCCACGCTGACCTACAGTCACGCCCGTCAGTGGGAGGTCCAAGATCTTGGCGCACCGCTCTCACCGTGCTTGAGTTGGCGGTCCAGCAGTATGAGCGAATCGGCAGTCATGTCGGCATCAAGCAATGAGCCGTGCCGGTCGTCTCTTTCGCAGCTATAACCTGCCGACGTCGAAGGAATAGGTCGAGAGTGAAGCAGGCATTGGCGGAACAGAGAGATTGCGCCACAAACCGGCCAACGCGGCGATGCGGAGGGGTGCGTTAGCGTCGCGCAGAGCGGTCGGTGGCTCGAGAGACGAACTCCGGGATTGTGTCCACCGCTTGTGGGGGCGGCCGCCCGCGGGGAGCGACGAAGGCGAAAATCGGATCGAGCGCGTACCCGGGCATTTCGCCATGAAGCTCAAGTTTTCCTCTCAACCACGAGCACAACCCCCTCGTTTGGGCGAAGCCTCCCGTCCGCAACGAAATTCTCGCGATCGAGGCGGGTCGACAGCAGGACCTCAGCGCCAACTGGAATGAGATCACTCTTCACAGACTTGCTGCTGAAATTGAGCGCGACCACGATCCGCTCGTCGCCGAAGGTCCGTTCGAACACGAGACAATCTCGGTCTGCGCTCATCCCGCCGTAGCCGCCCAGCCGAAGAGGCGAGCGCTTCCGGCGCAGTTCGATCAGGCGGCGATGAAGCGTGAGAATCGAATGCTCGTCGGCGCTCATGACGTCGACGTTCCTTGTCGCCCAGTCGGCGTGCAGGGGCAGCCACGGCTTCACCTTGCTGAAGCCCGCGTGCGGCGAGGAATCCCAGGCCATAGGGGTTCGCGCCGGGTCTCGCCCGAGGCCGGGCTCCCGAAGTTCGACCGGATCGCAGACGGCCTCGGCGGGGATGGGGACTGACGGAGTCCCGATCTCATCGCCATAGTAGATCGTCGGCGTGCCGCGAAGCGTGAGCAGGAGCATCGCCGCAAGTCGCGCCTGAGCCTGTCCGAGCCGGGCGCCGATGCGCTTCTGGTCATGGTTTCCGAGAACCCAGTTTGGCCAGGCGCCCGGCGGGAGAGCGGCCTCGTACTCCTTCACGAGGGCAGCGATCGAGGCGGCCGTCCAGGCGGTTGAAATGAGATGGAAATTGAAGGGAAGGTGCGCGCCCTTGCCGTCCTTGCCGTAGTAGAGCACGAGCTGCTCGATCGGCAGGTAGAGCTCGCCGATCAACACGCCGTCAGGATAGGCGTCCAGGGTCGCGCGCATCTCAGCCACCGCCTCGTGCACTTCCGGCAGGTCGCTCGTGTAGACGGGCAACTGGCGCTTGCTCTCCGGCATGGCCGGCGTCCAGGCGGGGTTCGGCGGATTGTCGCGCAAGCGTTCGTCCTCGAACAGGGCCGAGAGCGCATCGACGCGAAACCCGTCGATTCCGAGCTCGAGCCAGAACCGCAGAACGTCGACCATCTCACGCCGGACGTCCGCATTGCGCCAGTTGAGGTCCGGCTGCTCGGGCAGGAAGGCGTGGTAATAGTATTGGCCCGTCGCGCCGTCGCGGGTCCAGGCCGAGCCGCCGAAATGGGAGATCCAATTGTTCGGCGGCCCGCCATGCGTGGCCGGATCGCGCCAGACCTACCAGTCGCGCTTCGGCGAGGCGCGCGGCGAGCGGCTCTCGAGAAACCAGGGATGCCGGTCAGAGGTGTGGTTCGGCACATAGTCGAGGATGACTTTCATTCCCCGACGGCGCCCCTCCGCGATCAGCGTCTTTAGCGTCTTGAGATCGCCGAAGACCGTATCGACATCGCGGTAATCGCTGACGTCATAGCCGTAGTCCGCCATCGGCGACGGGTAGATCGGCGAGAGCCAGATCGCGTCGACCCCGAGCTGCTCCAAATATCCGAGTCGTCGAGTGATCCCCGCGATATCGCCGATGCCGTCGCCGTCCGTGTCCTGAAACGAACGCGGATAGATCTGATAGATGACGGCCTCTCGCCACCACTCGCCTACCATTGCCGAGAGCTCTCCCATGGCCCACGACGAACGAGAACGATACGCCGGAGAGCGATCTTAGGCTGCATGCGCGGGTTGCGCCATAAGCCAAAATTCTGCGATCTGATTGACTTAACGCCTGAGTATCCCCGGCATAGGTCCGCGTGTTAGCGGCGGCGAGAAAGCGCGCATAGACGGCGCGTGTTCGGTTTGATGGCTTATCTGCGTTGGTGAGACCGGCAACGAGAGCTGGCGCTTCAAGAACCGGGCC
>NZ_JBKQOT010000785.1:0-3394 GCF_052145395.1 Roseiarcus sp. | reverse complement strand
TTCAGGTGCCGCTGCCGAACGGGCGGACCGTTCCGCTGAGCCAGATCGCCTCGGTCGAGTACGGCCAGGAATTTCCCATCGTCTGGCGTCGCGACAGACTGCCCACCGTGACGGTGCAGGCCGACCTCGCGCCGGGCACGCAGGCCGCGACAGTCGTGCAGGGGCTGGCGCCGCAGATTGCCGCGCTCAATGCGAGCCTGCCGAGCGGATATCACGTCAGCGTCGGCGGAAGCGCAGAGGAGAGCGACAAGGCACAGACCTCGGTCGCCGCCGCCCTGCCTTTAATGTTCGTCATCACGCTTACGGTGCTGATGATCCAGCTTCAAAGCTTCAGCCGCATGTTCCTGGTGCTGAGCGTCGCTCCCATGGGCGTCATCGGCGTCGTCGCGGCGCTGCTCCTCGCCGACAAGCCCCTCGGGTTCGTGGCGATCCTCGGCGTGCTCGCGCTTACGGGCATGATCGCACGCAACGCGGTCATCCTTATCGACCAGATCCACAAAGAGCAGGCGAAGGGACTCCACCCCTGGGACGCGGTCATCGAGGCCACCTCGATCCGCTTGCGTCCCATCCTGCTCACCGCTTCGGCGGCGGCCCTCGGCATGGTCCCGATCGCGCCGACCGTCTTCTGGGGTCCGATGGCCTACGCGATCATGGGTGGCCTGGCGATCGCGACGGTTCTGACCCTCGTCTTCCTGCCCGCCCTCTACGTCGCCTGGTTCCGCATCAAGAAGCCTCGCCCGGACGACCCACAAGTCGCGGACGCAGAACAGATTCAAGAACACAAACCGCCCCGCGACCAAACGGAGCCCGAGCGCGTCCTCGAGCAGACATGCTGATCGACCCAACGCCCGGTTTCGGCGCGCCTCGGAGCACTGATCGCGGGCGGCGCATCACTCTGCGCTGCCGTTTACATCTCCGGCGTGCGTTTCCGCCCGACGCTCGTCGTCCTTCAACAAGGGAAAACAGTCGGAGGTCGCGGACCCCAAGCGCGCGCTATGGTTACCGCGCAGCGGAGCGAGATTACGACAAAGCCGGGCGCCCCGATAGGGACAGAGTATGGACGCTGCTTACCTTTCGACCTTGTCGGCCCTTGCAGGATCGACAGTCGGGGGCCTGACGACGGCCCTTTCGGCGTGGATCGGTCAGCGCGTTTCGGCAAGGGCCGGGCTGGTCTCAAGCCACCTAGCGCGGCGGCAAGAGCTTTTCCGAGACTTCATAGTCTCGGCATCGAAGGAGTATGGCGAGGCGCTCACCACGAGTGAGCCGAAGATCCCGGAGCTCCTCGAACTCTACGCCCTGCTCAGCAGGATGCGCGTGCTGTGCCGGCCCGAGACCGTCGCCGCCGGCGAAAAGCTCATGCGCTTGATCCTCGACACGTATTTGGCGCCCAACAGGACGTTCAAGGAGCTGCGCGATTTGATGACGGTCGGCGACGGAATCGATCCGCTGAAGGAATTCAGCGTGGCCGCGCGCCAAGAGATCGAAGTAGCCCATGAAAGTCGATTTTAGCATGTCGCCGACTCGATCCCCTCCTTCACGCTCTGCGGCATGTGCTTCCGATCGCGTCTCATGCTCGGCACGTCGAATATGCCTTGCGGGCGATCAAGATCGGGCGCCGCTGAAAGCGGGGCAAGGTGGCGCCGGTCTACCCGCGACATTGACGGTCGCGTGCTGCCGAACAACGCTGGCCGCCACAGCGCCAAGGAGGCGGTTACGACCGCTCCGATGACTTTGTCAGGGGGACTGCACTTATTTCAGCGGCAAACGGTTCGCCCCACCCCCAGCTTCACTTCGGTTACCAGCGCCCGCCACGCCGCCAATGCGGCCGAGCCTCTCTCCTTGTAACTCTGCCTGGTGACGAGATGTCGCCCCTGATAAAATTGGCTGTCGACCTCGTCGAGCACGAAAGGACGGGGACTCGGGGTCGTCAATCTGCGCAAATGAAGAGCAAAAGAGGAAACAATTCAATGCGTCACTGGGCTGTCCTCGGCTTTTCTGCCGGCCTGCTGGGGACGTTCTTACTAAGCGCCTGCTCGTCCAGGGACCTGCTGGCGCCGACCCCCGCGGCTTTCGACGCGGCTCAGTATCGAGCGCCAGTCGATGGGGCCCGGCCAACAAACGCATCCGGCGATCTCAATCTTCTTTACGTCACCGACCGGGCGCCGATTGCAGATCCCCGAACGAACGCGCTCTCCTACGGGTCAGAGCGCTCGCGCACCATGAGTTTTGGATCGATTAATATCCGCATCGAGCCGGATTCAAGCGAACCCATGGGAGAGATGAAGCTCGACGGAATTCATGAAATCGGGCGGTTTCCCGAGGTTCCTTATCCGGCGGTGGTCACGGCCTCCGGATATCGCCGCGCGCCTGGCGTCGTGGCCGCGCACGAAGATGCGGTTGCCTCGCTTCAAGGAGAAATTCGTCGCCGCCTGGCGAAGACTGAACGAAAGGAAGTCGTCGTCTTCATTCACGGCTACAACAACACGTTCAACGACGCGGCCAATGCGACGGGGAGCATCTGCCGCCTTCTCGGGCGGGATTTCGTTTGCGTGGTGCTGACGTGGCCGGCCGGCGGGTCGCGCGGCGCTTTCTTGGGTTACAACGTCGACCGAGAATCCGGCGAGTTCGCCGTCGCCGACATGCGGAAGGCGATCCGCGCGATCGGCCAGACCGAGGGCGTGCGCGGAGTCGATATCATCGCCCACAGCCGCGGCACCGACGTGCTGGCGTCGGCTTTTCGGGAGCTGAGCGTCGAGGCCTACGTTTCGCGCTTTTCGAACACCGAGAGTCTAAAGGTAAGGAACATTGTTCTGTTCGCGCCGGATATTGACATCGACGTCGCCGCGACGAAAATATTTGACGTGTTTTCTGATCCGGACGTGCCCTACGGCGCCAAGAAGAACCCGAACGCAGCGATCAAGCAGGGATCGTTTCATCTGACGGTCTATTCGTCTCCTGGCGATCAGGCTTTGGGCCTTTCGAGCAGCATCTTTGGAAGCAGACTGCGGCTCGGCCAGCTGGATCTGAGCGGGCCGGAAGCGAGAGCGCTACGCGCGGACCCCGGCCACCTCGTTGACCTGATCGAAGTCGACGAAAATACCGGCGCCTGGGGGCACGGATACTTCCTGTCGAACCCAGCAGTCCGTTCCGACCTGGTCGCTTTGATTAATGGATTGAAGCCGGGCGATCCTGGGAGGCCGCTGGTCGAAATCAGACGGCCCTTTTGGCGGATCGCCGGGGCTCAGGTGGAGCCGCGCTAATGGCCGCGGAGACCGATCGCGGTAGGGAACACCATTGCTGGTGTCCCCCCGCACAGATCCGGACGAGCCCCATTCGGGCATCCGGCTCTTACCTCGGGTGCTTGACGGCGAAGCGATCGCTCGGCCAGGGATGA
>NZ_JBKQOT010000784.1:0-5033 GCF_052145395.1 Roseiarcus sp. | reverse complement strand
GCCCGCGACGCGCATGAGCTCGACGTCGCCTTCGGCGCGCCTTCGCTGACGAAGCCGCGCCAGCCGATCGCGGTGCCAATTGCGGTCTCCGGTCTTTCGCCCGGCGAGGAGGCGCATGTCACCGTCTCGGCGGTCGACGTCGGCATCCTCAACCTCACCAGCTACAAGACCCCGGATCCGGGATCGTATTTCTTCGGCCAGCGCAAGCTGCCGGTCGAGATCCGCGACCTCTGGGGCATGCTGATCGACGGCATGCAGGGCGAGGCCGGCGCCATTCAGAGCGGCGGCGATACAGGCGGCAATCTCGAAGGCAATCTGCCGACGCAGCCGCCGCTGGCGCTCTTCTCCGGCGTCGTGAAGCTCGACGATCAGGGCAAGGCGACGGTGACCTTCGACCTGCCGGCCTTCAACGGAACGGTGCGGCTCGCCGCGGTCGCGTGGAGCAAGGACAAAGTGGGCTCTGCCCAGGCCGACGTCATGGTGCGCGATGCGGTCGTCGTCTCGGCGACGCTGCCGCGCTTCCTCGACGTTGGCGACCGCTCGCAGGTTCATGTCGACATCGACAACGTCGACGGCGACGCCGGCGACTACACGCTCGACCTCGACATCCACGGGCCGCTGACGGCCGACGCCGAAGCCTTGCAAAGGACACTGCATCTCGACGCGCGTCAGCGCCGCTCGACAGCGATCACGGTCGCCGCTGCGGGCGTCGGCGTCGCCGATTTCACTCTCCGGCTCACCGGGCCGAAGGCCGATCAGGCGCAGCGCTTCAAGCTCGGGATCGTCTCGGGCGCGCCGGACGTCTGTCGGCGCACGGTGACGCCGCTTGCGGGCGGCGCGAGCGCGACGGTCAGCGGCGATCTCCTCGCCGATTTCATCCCCGGCACGGGCTCGATCGCGGTCTCGGCGTCGCCCTTCGGCGCGCTCGATGCGCCGGCGCTGCTGCAGGCGCTCGACCGCTACCCCTACGGCTGTTCCGAGCAGACGGTCAGCCTTGCGATGCCGCTCCTCTACGCCAACCGCCTCGCGTCGATCGAGAACCTCGGGGTCGATCCGGATCTCGGAGACCGTGTGAAGCAGGCGATCGAGCGCGAGTTGAGCCGCCAGGGCGCCAACGGCGCCTTCGGCTTATGGGCGGCCGACAGCGGCGACGACGACGCCTGGCTCGACGCCTTCGTCACGGATTTTCTCACCCGCGCCCGCGAGCAGAAGTTCGTGGTCCCCGAGGGCGCCTTCGCCCAGGCGCTAGACCGCCTGCGCAACACCGCCGTCAACGCGCCGGAGCCGGACAAGGAGAACAACGCCGCGCTCGCTTATGCGCTCTATGTGCTGGCGCGCAACGGCCGGCCGGTGATCGGCGACATTCGCTACCTCTCCGACGCCAAGCTCGACGCCTTCGCGACGCGGGCGGGGCGGCGCTGGCGATGCTCGGCGACCGCGCCCGCGCCGGCAAGGTTTTCGCCGCGGCGCTGAGCGCGCTCGCCGCTGAGAAGGACGCGGGCGTCTCGCGCCCGGACTACGGCTCGAAGCTGCGCGACGCGGCCGCCGTGCTGGCGCTGGTCGCAGAGGCCAATCCGGCGGCCGGCGACATGCCGGCCGACGCGATCGCCAAGGCGGGCGCGGCGGTGGACGCCGCCCGCGCCGAGCGCTCCAGGACCAGCACACAGGAGAACGGCTGGATGGTGCTGGCCGCCGAAGCGCTCGCCGAGCATGGAAGCCTCGGCTCCTTTACCGTCGACGGCGAGCCGGTCAAGGGCGCGCTCAACCGCCGCTTCAGCCCCGACGCGCTCGCCGACCGAACCGCGACCATCGCCAATACGGGCGAGGCGACCGCTCAGCTCGTGACCACCGTCTCCGGCTCGCCGATTGCGCCCGGGCCCGTCGCGGCCAACGGCTATGCGGTCGAGCGGACGTTCTACACGCTCGACGGCAAGAAGCTCGACTTGAAGAGTCTGGCGCAGAACCAGCGCGTCGTGGTGGCGCTGAAAGTCACGGAATCGGAGGCCCGCTACGCCAAGCTCTTGATCGTCGACAGACTGCCGGCCGGGCTCGAGATCGACAATCCGGCGCTGGTCGACGGCGGCTCGGTCGAAGGCTTCTCCTGGCTGACGACAGACGAGACGCCGGCGCATACCGAATATCGCGACGACCGCTTCGTCGCCGTGTTCGATCGCGCGCCGGGGCAGTCGGCCTTCATCAATCTCGCCTATGTCGTCCGCGCCGTGGCGCCCGGACGATACGTCTATCCGCCGGCGACCGCCGAGGACATGTACGCCCCCGAACGTTTTGGCCGCACGGCCTTTGGCGAACTGGAGGTGACGGCGAAGTGAGGCGAATGGATCGCAATTCGCGGATCGCGGGCCTGCAGCGTCTCACGTCAAGGCCGGCTCGACGAAGCCGATTGGCATCCCCGTCCCCCTTGTGGGGGCGGGACAGGGTGGGGGGTCGCGCCAACCGCGCTACCTTGCTTCCGTGACCGAGCGCCGCGAGTTCAAATCAGAAGACATTGGCGCGACCCCACTCCCAGCCTCCCCCACAAGGGGGGAGGAGAACGCTGATAGCCCGAAAGGCTTTCCCGCCGCATCGACCCGCTTGCAGAACACAGGTCGGCTCGCCCTCGCGCTCGCTGCCGTGCTCTCGTTGGTTCTCGTCGCCGCCCTCGCCGCCAACTTCGCCTGGGCCCGCTACGCTGCATCGCTCGGCCCGCTCGACCTCGCCGCCTCGCGCGAGGGCTCGACGATCGTGGTCGACCGCGACGGGCGCCTGCTGCGTCCGTTCACTTTGCCGGACGGGCGTTGGCGGCTGCCGGCGACGACCCACGACGTCGATCCGCGCTATGTCGCGATGCTCGTCGCCTACGAGGACGGGCGCTTCTATCAGCACCGCGGCGTCGACTTCCGCGCGCTTCTTCGCGCGGCCGGGCAGTGGCTCGTGCACGACCGCATCGTCTCCGGCGGCTCGACGCTCTCCATGCAGGTCGCGCGCCTGATCGAGCCGCGCGCCGAGCGGACGCTTCCCGCGAAATTGCGGCAGATCGCTCGCGCCGAAGAGATCGAGCGCGACGTCGGCAAGGCGGGCGTGCTCGATCGTTACGTTCTGATGGCGCCGTTCGGCGGCAATCTCGAGGGCGTGCGTGCGGCTGCGCTCGCCTATTTCGGCAAGGAGCCGCTCAAGCTGACGGTCGCGGAGGCGGCGCTGCTGGTCGCGCTGCCGCAGTCGCCCGAGGCGCGCCGGCCGGACCGCTTTCCCTCAGCGGCGCGCCCTCGCGCGACCGCGTGCTCGATCGCGTCGCCGCGCGTGGAATCATCTCTGCCGAGGATGCGGCTGCGGCGAAACGAGAGCCGGTTCCCGAGGCGCGAAGGGCCTTCCCGCAACTCGCCGCCCACGCGGCGGAGGAAGCCGTCGCCGCCGACCGACATGCGAAGGTCATCAGGCTCGCCATCGACGCGCGCCTGCAGGCCAGGCTTGAAGCGCTCGCGAAAGAGAGCGTCGTGCGGCTGGGGCCGAAACTGTCCGCGGCGATCGTCGCCATCGACAACCGTTCCGGTGAGATCCGCGCCCGTGTCGGCGCGGCGGACCCCGACGACGCGTCGCGTGACGGGGCGATCGACATGTCACGCGCACCCCGCTCGCCGGGCTCGGCGCTGAAACCCTTCATCTATGCGCTCGCCTTCGAGGAGGGTCTTGCGCATCCGGAGACGGTGCTGTTCGACCGGCCGATGCGCTACGGCGCCTACGCGCCGGAGAACTTCGACCTCGGCTATCAGGGCACGGTGACGGCGCGGAAGGCTCTGCAGATGTCGCTGAACCTGCCGGCGATCGAACTGTTGGCCGACGTCGGCCCCGCGACCTTCCTCGCACGCTTGCATGGCGCCGGAGCGGAAGTCGCGCTGCCGAAGGAGACGCCGATCGGGCTCGCCATCGGCCGTGGGGGCTTGGGCGTATCGCTCACCGACATCGCCCGGCTCTATGCGGGGTTCGCGTGCGGCGGCGAGGCGCCGGCGCTGATCGAGCGATTCGACGGCTCGGCCCCGATCCGGCGCGTCACCGATCCCGTCGCGGCTTGGTATATCGCCGACATCCTGCGCGGGGCGCCGCCGCCGGCGAATTCGCTCTCCGGCCGCATTGCCTTCAAGACCGGCACATCCTACGGCTTTCGCGACGCGCTCGCGGTCGGCTTCGATCGCGGAACGACCATCGCCGTCTGGGTCGGACGGCCGGACAACGGTCCGACGCCGGGCCTGATCGGCCGGCAGGCCGCGGCTCCGATCCTGTTCGACGCCTTCGAGCGACTCGGGCGCGACGTCGAGATCTTGAAGCCACCGAAAGGCGTGCTGACGGCGAGCGTGACCGCCGATCTGCCGCCGCCTCTGCGCCACTTGCGCAAGGACGCGCCGAAGACGATGGCCGCGACCGAGACGGCGGCGCTCAAGATCGCCTATCCGCCGGACGGCGCGCGGATCGACCTCGGCATCACGGACGGGGCGCCGGTGGCTCAGTTGGCGCTGAAGGCGCTCGGTGGCGCGCCGCCCTTTGCCTGGTTCGTCAACGGCGCGCCGATCCGCGAGGCCGAGCTACGCCGCAACGCAACATGGAAGCCCGACGGAGCCGGCTTCGCCCGCGTTACGGTGGTTGACGCCAAGGGCGCGTCGGACGATGTGACGGTCAGGCTCGAGTAGCGCATCGTCCTTGAGGGTCGCGGTCGCGCGCCGCCGCCAGCGTGATGGGCGCAAATTATGATTGCGGAAAAATAGAAAATCACGTATGATTCCCTTCGTGCGAGCCTCGGACGAAGCGCAATCGGATCGACGCCGTCTTGGACGGGCGCGGCCGTTTACCCGGGGATGTGCCGGATGACGAAGAGAATTCGCGCGAGATTTTTTTCGCAAACTCGAGTGTATAGCGGGATTGAACGAAGCCGACTGCGTCGGCGGAGCGGCGTCAAAATTGTCGTTGATGTGAGACGGCTACGCAAGCAGACCAACCTCGTCCGCGTCGTGGCGAATGCGCCGTTTTTCGCAGCCTGCCTTTGT
>NZ_JBKQOT010000783.1:0-18425 GCF_052145395.1 Roseiarcus sp. | reverse complement strand
GCCGACGCCGCATTGATACGGCCGTTCTCCCTGGGCGCCTGATTCATGCGTCGCCCCCGGCGGCCTCGACGTCGATGTCGGTCTCCTGCCGTCCGCGCGGACGGTCGGAGGGCATCGCCTCGCCGGTGACCAGATAGACGACCGTCTCGGCGATGTTGGTGGCGTGGTCGCCAATCCGCTCGATGTTTTTGGAGCAGAACAGGAGATGGGCGCAAAACGAGATGTTGCGGGGATCCTCCATCATGTGGGTGAGGAGATCCCGGAACACCGAGTCCTCGAGCGCGTCGAGGTCGACGTCGCGCTCCCAGACCTCCCGCGCCCGCTCGGCGTCGCGCTGCGCATAGGCGTCGAGGACATCCTTCATAAGCTCGGTGGCGACCTCGTTCATGTGCCGGAGGCCAACGATGGCGCGCGGAACCCGGGATTCTGCGCCGATCTTGATCGTGCGCTTGGCGATGTTCTTGGCGAGATCGCCAACCCGTTCGAGGTCGCCGGCGACGCGGATGGCGCCGATCAGCTCGCGCAGATCGATGGCCACGGGCTGCCGGCGGGCGATCGTCATCACCGCGAGGTCTTCGACCTCGCGCTGCAGCGCGTCGAGGCGCGGATCGGCGGCGACGACCTGATGCGCGAGCACCGTGTCGCCGTTGGCCAGCGCGTCCACGGCGTCGATCACCATCTTCTCGGCGATGCCGCCCATTTCGGCGATCAGCCGCTCGAGCGTGTCGAGGTCTCTGTCGTAGGATTTGACGGTATGTTCGACCACGGCGTTCGCTCCCTCAGCCGAACCGGCCGGTAACGTAATCCTGAGTGCGCTTGTCGCGCGGCGAGGTGAAGACGGCGTTGGTCTCGTTGAACTCGACCATCTCGCCCAGATACATGAAGGCCGTGTAGTGCGAAACGCGCGCGGCCTGCTGCATGTTGTGGGTAACGATGGCGATCGTGTACTCTCCGGACAGTTCGTCCAGCAGTTCCTCGATCTTGGCGGTGGAAATCGGATCGAGCGCCGAGGTCGGCTCGTCGAACAGGATCACTTCCGGAGCGATCGCGACGGTTCGAGCGATGCAGAGGCGCTGCTGCTGTCCGCCGGAGAGGCTGAGGCCGTTGGCGTTCAGTTTGTCTTTGACTTCGCCCCAGAGCGCAGTCCGCTTGAGCGACGATTCGACGCGCGCGTCCATCTCGGACTTGGGAAGCTTTTCGTACAGGCGGACCCCGAAGGCGATGTTGTCGTAGATCGTCATCGGAAACGGCGTCGGCTTCTGGAACACCATGCCGACGCGCGAGCGCAGAAGGTTAAGATCGAGGTCTTTCGCCAGAATGTTTTCACCGTCGAGCAGAACCTCGCCTTCCGCCCGCTGGCCGGGATAGAGGTCGTACATGCGGTTCAGCACGCGCAGAAGCGTGGACTTGCCGCAGCCCGAAGGACCGATGAATGCCGTCACCTGGCCCTCATAAAGGGACAGGGTGACGTCTTTGAGCGCCTTCGACTGGCCGTAGAAGAAGTCGAGACCGCGGATGACGACCTTGTCTTTGGACGCGCTCGGCGCCTTGGCGGGCCTCGGGGCGCTGGTTTCGTTGCTCATGAGCGAAAACCTTTGATTTACTTTTGTTGTGTCTGCGCGGAGAGCGCACGGGCCGTGATGCTGAGAGCAAGCACCGCGAAGGTGAGGATGAGCGCGCCCGTCCATGCGAGCTTCTGCTGCTCGGCGTAAGGGCTTCGAGCGAACTCGTAGATGATCAGCGGAAGGCTTGACATCGGTCCGCGCGGATCGAGGGTAAAGAGCGAATTGCCGAGCGCGGTAAAGATCAACGGCGCCGTCTCGCCCGTCATTCGGGCGATCGCCAGAAGGATCCCGGTGATGATGCCGGAGCGCACCGCCTTATAAGCGATATGACGGATGACGAGGGACCGCGGCATTCCCAACGCCGAGGCCGCTTCGCGCAGCGTATCAGGCACAAGATTGAGCATGTCCTCGGTGGTGCGCACCATGATCGGCGCGCCGAGAACCGCCAGCGCGACGCCGCCGGCGAGGGCGGAGAAGTGCCCGACAGGCACGACGAGCAGCTCGTAGATGAAGAGGCCGACCACGATCGACGGCGCGCTGAGCAGAATGTCGTTGATGAAGCGCACTACAACGGCAAGGCGATCGCTGCGCCCGTATTCGGCCAGGTAGGTTCCCGCCAGAATGCCGAGCGGCGCGCCGATTGCGAGGCCGATCGCCGTCGTGATGATACTGCCGACGATCGAGTTCAGGAGGCCGCCGACTACTCCGGGCGGGGCGGTGTTCTTGGTGAAGACGTCCAGCGACAGTCCGCCGAAACCATTCCACAGCAACGTAGCCAGGATGATCACCAGCATGCTGAGGCCGAGGGCCGTCGCCCCGTAGGCGAGAGTCGTCCAGATCGCGTTGCTGCGCTTGCGCCCGGAATAGAGGTCCGCCATCGGCTTAAGCCTTCAACTCGAGGCGCGCCAGCATCCAGCGCGCGGCCGCAAGAACGATGAACGTGATGACAAACAGGATGAAGCCGAGCGCCAGCAGCGACGAGGTAAAAAGCCCTGGGTCCGCATCGGCGAACTGGTTGGCGATCATAGCCGAGATGGTCGTGCCCTGAGCGAGGATCGACGACTGGATTTTGGTCGCGTTGCCGATGACGAAGGTGACAGCCAGCGTCTCGCCGAGCGCGCGGCCCAGGGCTAGCATCACGCCGCCGATCACGCCCACCCGCGTGTAGGGGAAGACAATGTTGCCGACAACTTCGAAGGTCGTCGCGCCAACCCCGTACGCCGCCTCCTTCAATACGGTTGGAACGGTATCGAACACGTCACGCGACACGGCGGTGATGAAGGGCAAAATCATCAACGCGAGGACAAGCCCCGCGGTGAGCACGCCGTAGCCAAACGGCGGTCCTTGGAAGAGAAAGCCGATCCCGGGGACATTGCCGAGCGTGTTGATAAGGAACGGCTGGATGTAGGACTGCATCACCGGACGGAAGTAGTAGACGCCCCAGATGCCGTAGATGATGGAGGGAATGCCGGCGAGCAACTCAATGGCGACGCCGATTGGCCGCCGCAACGAGATCCAGCACAATTCGGTGAGGAAGACCGCGATGCCCAGACCGACCGGGACCGCGATCAGCATCGCAATCAGCGATGTAACGAGCGTTCCGTAGATCGCGGTCGCAGCCCCGAATTGCTCTTTCGGCGGGCTCCAGGCATCGGAGAAGAAGAAATTGATCCCGAACTCGCGGAAAGCGGGCCATGCGCCGACGAACAGCGAAATCGCGACCCCTAGAAGAAGGATGAGCACGATCAGCGCTGAGGCCAGCGTCATCAGGCGAAACCCGCTGTCGGAGAATTTCAGCCGCGAGAGCGCGCGAGCGCGATCCATGGTCGAACTGTGGGCGGCGCTGGCGCCGGACATCGCGGTTGCCGACATGTCGGTTTTCAACTTTCCTGGAGGCTTAACGGTACGCATAGACCCGGGAGCCCGGGCGGACGGCTCGCCGCCGCCCGCCCGCGCCTCGTCAATTCTGCTTGATTTCCTTCGCCCAATAGGCTTCGACGAGCTTGACGACGTTATCGGGCATCGGGATGTAGTCGAGGTCCTCAGCCATCTTGTCGCCCTTCTCATACGCCCACTTGAAAAATGCGAGCCCATCGTTCGAGGCGGCAACGTTAGCCGGGCTCTTATACATCAGGATGAAAGTCGCGGCGGTCATCGGCCAAGACTTGTCGCCGGGCTGATTGGCGAGAATCTGATAGAAGTCGGGCGCATTGGCCCAGTCGGCGTTCGCCGCGGCGGCCTGGAAGGCTTCGAGCGTCGGCTCGACGACCTTGCCGGCCTTGTTCACCATCGACGCATGGGTGAGCTTGTTCTGCTTGGCATAGGCGTATTCGACGTAGCCGATCGCGCCTTTGGTGGTGGCGACGTTGTTGGCGACGCCGTCGTTGCCTTTGGCGCCGATACCGCCAGGCCAGTCGACCGTGGTGGCGACGCCGACCTTCGACTTCCAGTCCGGGGAGACTTCGCCGAGATAGTAGGTGAAGTTGAACGTCGTGCCTGAGCCGTCCGCGCGGTGGATCGGAACGATCGGCAGGTTCGGTAGGTCGAGCTTCGGATTAAGGGCCTTCAGCGCCGGATCGTTCCAGCTCGTGATCTTGCCGAGATAGATGTTCGCAAGCGTCGGGCCGTCGATGTGGAAATCACCCGGCTTCACGCCCTCGAGATTGACGACCGCCACGATGCCGCCCATCACCATCGGCCACTGGGCGAGGCCGTCCTTCGACAGTTCTTCGGGCTTCAGCGGCGCGTCGGTGGCGCCGAATGTGACCGTCTTGGCGCGGATCTGCTTGATGCCGGCGCCCGAGCCGATCGACTGATAGTTCAGGCCGTTGCCGGTGTCTTTCTTATAGGAGTCCGCCCACTTGGCGTAGATTGGGAAGGGGAAAGTCGCACCGGCACCGGAGATGTCAGCGGCCGAAGCCATGCTGACGCCGACGGCGAGCGCGGCCGCGGTGAGGATGGATTTCATGAACATAATTGGCTCTCCGAGAGACCCGACAGGTCAGGCCGCGGGCGTCCCCCCGCGGATGAGCGGCGAGCGAGCGCCGCGCCCCACCCTTACGCCGCCAACCGCAGTCTTATATGACGCCTCGGACATCGTTTTGTGACAGCGTAAGGCATTGTCTTAGAGAATTTTTATTGCGCCTTGAGGAGCGGTCGCGGCCGAGATGACGACATTTGGACAAGCGTGGGCCAGCTTGCCGCGCCGTTTCGGACAGCGCGTCGCAGCTACTTCCGTTTGGCGTGCAGAGGCACGCTGGCGACAAATGTCGAGCCATGATTGATGCGGCTCGTGATGCTCAACTTGCCGCGGTGACGGGTCAGGATATGCTTGACGATGGCGAGGCCGAGGCCAGTGCCGTTGCGCGCCCGGCTCTGGGTCGCATCGACGCGGTAAAACCGCTCCGTCAGTCGCGGCAGGTGTTCGGGGGCAATGCCGTGACCGTAATCGCGCACGGTCAGAGTCGCCTCCTTCTCGGTGGTCGCGACGGCGACCTCCACGAGCCCGGCGTCGGCGTCCGGCCGCACCCCGTACTTGATGGCGTTTTCGATCAGGTTCTCGGCGACGCGCAGGAGTTCGTCCCGGTCGCCCTTCACCAGGATAGGTTCGGGGGCGCTGAACCGGATTTCCGCGCCGAGTTCCTCAGCCATCGCGGACAGGGAGTCGACGACGCTGCGGACCGTTTGAGCGAGATCGACCACCGTCTCCGGCCTCACGTGCTGCTTCTGTTCGATCCGCGACAGAGACAGCAGGTCCTCGATGAGCCTCGCCATCCGCCGGCCCTGATCGCGCATGATGGCGAGGAACCGGTCGCGCGCCTTGGCGTCGTCTCGCGCCGACCCCTGCAGGGTCTCGATGAATCCGAGGAGCGAAGCGAGCGGCGTGCGCAACTCGTGGCTGGCGTTGGCGATGAAATCCACGCGCAGACGCTCGACCCGCCGGATTTCCGTAAGGTCGCGCAGCGTGACCAGCACAGCCTCGACCTCACCGCGCGTCGACAGCGGCGCGACGCAGACTTCGAACAGCCGCTCGACGGGAACCCGCTCGACCCACTGCACCGTCTCGGATTCCCCGCTGGCCATCACACGGCGATAGGCGTCGACGACGTCGGGGGCTCGCAAGGCCAGGACGAGCGGATCGCCGAGCTTGAGAACGGACAGGACATTCATCGCCGGTTCGTTGGCGACCGCGACGCGGCCGTCGGCGCCGACGATCAGCGCCGCGTCCGGCATCGCCGCGATGAGCTGCACCGCGAACGGCGATCGGATCAGGTCGCCGAGTCGACTGGCCTCCGCCTCGGTCATCGTCGGCCCCGCTTATTCATCGGACGCAGCCGCCATGGCTTCACGGATCGAACGCCACCGTCGCACCGCCTCGACGCCGCCGAGCAGCGCCATCGCGGCGATGAAAGGCACAATGTAATAGATGCCGCGAAACAGGAGGAGCGCGGCCAGCAGCGCGTCGACATCGCCGCCGACAGCCTGGAGAATGGTCGCCTCGAACACGCCGAGTCCTCCGGGCGAATGGCTGGCGATGCCGAGCATCGCGGCGAAGGAATAGAGCGTGGCGAAGGTCGGAAAACCGATCGTCGCGTCCTTGGGCAGCAAGACGTAGAGCGCGGCCGAGGCGGAGCAGACGTCGATCACGCCGAGCGCCATCTGGCCCAGGGTCAGCATCGGACCAGGCAGCTTGAAGTTTCCAACGACTGGCGCGCCGCGCCAGCGCAGGACGCCGACCCAGCCGAGATACAGAATAAGTAGGGCGATCGCCGAAAGCCCAATCAGCTGGTTCGCCAACGCGTTGAAATGATTGATCTCGGCGACCGCGTCGGAGGTGAAGATGAAGCCGACGCCGACGATCAGGCCCATCCCGAGCCAGAAGGTTATTCCGGCCACGATCGTCAGGCTGGCGATATTTCCGGCGGTGAGTCCGGCAGGCGAATAGAGCCAATAGCGGACGGCGCCGCCTGTCACGAGCGGGAAGCCAAGGGTGAACGAGACCGCGTAGCTGGCGAACGACGCGAGAGCCGTCAGCCAATAGGGCACCCGGACATGCAGATGGCGGAGCGCCAGCCCGTCGTAACCCGTCAGCGCCAGATAGCTCAGCGCGGTGAAGGCGAAGGACAGCAGGATCTGATCGCCGCCCGTCGACGCGAACGCCGCCTTGAACTTGACGATGTCGATGCGCATCAGCGTGCGCGCGAAGATCGTCAGGGAAATGGCGATGATCAGCGCGCTCGTCGCGAGCCCGAGCCGCCTGAGCGTCTTGCGACGACGCCGGAAGGCCGCGACGAGCCGCACGGCGAGGCTGGGCGGTTCCGGGGAAGGCGGCGCGCTCTCCGGCGCCCAGTTCTCGGCCGGGCGTCGTTCCTGCACCTGAGCCATGCCCTGTTCCTTTAAGCCCGGCGCCGCCTATAGGGCCTGCGCCGGCCCGGCGCAAGCGCCAGACCACAGGCAAATTCAGCGCAATAGCGCGCCCCTCGCGATGGTCCTGTCGGCGTCGAGCGGCTACCATGCGCCAGGACCAGAGGAAGGAGGCCCCAGTGAGCGACCCTAAGCGCCAGCGCGTTCTCGTCGTCGGACTCGGGACCATGGGAACGAGCCACGCCCGCGCCTATCGGACGATCGACGGGTTCGAGCTCGTTGGCTTATGCACCCGCAACGCTGCGAAGCGCCGCGACCTCGACGAGGAATTTGGGGGCGTTCCCCGCTTCGACGACCTCGGCGAGGCGCTCGCCCAGCTGAAGCCCGACGCGGTCGCGATCGCCGCCTACACCGAGCATCACGCTCCGATGGCCCTCGAGGCGCTCGAGGCCGGCGCGCATGTCTTTTGCGAAAAGCCGCTCGCCGACACGCTCGAGGCGGCCGAGAAGGTGGTCGCCGCGGCGAAGGCGGCGAAGAGAGCGCTGCTCGTCGGCTACATTTTGCGCGTCCACCCGTCCTGGACCCGTTTCGTCGAGATCGGCCGTACGCTCGGCAAGCCGCTGGTGATGCGGATGAACCTCAACCAGCAGTCGTCCGGCTCGTTCTGGGAGGTGCACAAGGCCCTGATGAAGTCGACCTCGCCGATCGTCGACTGCGGCGTCCACTATGTCGACGTCATGTGCCAGGTCACGCGGGCCAAGCCGGTTCTCGTGCATGCGGTCGGCGCAAGGCTCAGCGACGAGATCGCCCCCACCATGGTCAACTACGGCCACCTGCACATCGTCTTCGACGACGGCTCGGTCGGCTGGTACGAGGCGGGCTGGGGCCCGATGATGAGCGAGACCGCCTTCTTCGTGAAGGACATGATCGGGCCGAAGGGCTGTGTCTCGATCGTCGCCAAGGAGGCCGCGGGCGCGGCCGTGAAATCGTCCGACCACGACGCCCATACCCGCACCAACGCGCTCCGCATCCATCACGCCGCGCTCGACGCCGAGGGCCGCTTTGTCGCGCCCGACACGATTGAGTCGACCGAGGACGAGCCGGGCCACCAGGAGCTTTGCGAGCGGGAGCAGCGGCTGTTCCTGCGGGCGATCCGGGGCGAAGTCGACCTCGCGGACCACTGGGCCGACGCGATCAACTCGCTGCGCATCGTGTTCGCGGCGGACGAGAGCATGAGGACCGGGCAGGTGGTGAGGCTGTAGAGGCCGCCTTTCCAGGCAGGGACGGTCCGGGCGGCTTCTTGGGGAGAGGCGCTCGCGGTCTTGGCAGGGCAGCAGCGATTCCAAGGGGTTGTGCGCCAAAGCCTGTCACTTTTCGCGCCGGCGTCAGCGGGCGGGTCGGGGGTCAGGCAAGCGCGATGTGATCGCATGTCACTATCAGGCAGTGACAAGTACAGTTTCTCCACCTGTCGAGTTATGATTGGTTTAATTCAATCTTTCTTAAGTGTAACTTCTGTTATAACGCCAGAGTTATTTATTGTCATGATTGCAACACTGGCAAAAATACCTGTCTCGATGCAATCGTAATCTAACATAAGTGCGCAGAAGGTAGAAATATACCAGGCTGCGGCCACACCGAATGCCGGCGCAACGGTATCGGATGACCCGCTTCGGGCTTGGCCCCGGTTGGCCAGGACTTGGCGCTCAACGTCGGCGTTAGGCCGAGAAACGCCGACCTGTGTCGCGGAAAGAGACGTCGCGCCCCGACCCGTCATTGCCGTGCGCAATGGCTTCCTCGGTTTGTCGCCCGAGCACTTTTCGCGTAAGGGGGCGGTCCGACCGGAATTCCCCGGAGTCCACTCCATCGGGCCGGGCGGGCGATTTGCGCGCTTCAAGCGGCGCTGTTCGCGTTGAAACAGAGTCGACGGGCGCAATCGCCCAAGACTCGAAGGAGCTCAAGGATGAAATTCGTAATTCCGCTTTTCGCGGCCATGCTTTGCACCGGCGCGGCTGAAGCCCAGACCGACCTCTCCGCCTACGCCGACGCCAACGGCAACCTCGACGTCCAGAAGCTGACCTGCAAACAGCTGGCCGGGACATGGCAGGAAGACGCCGACTTCCTGACCGTCTGGTACAGCGGCTGGTACAACGGCCTCGCGGACTACAGCAAGATGAAGGTCGATCGCGCCAAAGAGCTGGAGCATCGGGTCATCGTCTATTGCAAGGCCAATCCGGAAAAGAAAGTGATTTCCGCGATGGACATCAATATCAAGCAGATGCGCAAGGAAGCCGGCATCAGGGTGGACGACGAGAAATGACCTGACGCGTGCGCTGCATCGAACAGGAATTCATTGAATTGGAAAGAGAAGACATGCTCACCTCAAAAATCGCTTGTGCAAAGCCTGCTTCTTCGCTTTGGCGCGTCGCCCTCGTCGCCTGCTCGTATTTTGTCGCCTCGGCGTCAGCGTCCCAGGCCCAGGTCGAGTTGAAGACCTATGCCGACGAAAAAGGCTATATCAATGTCAAGGCATTGACGTGCGCGCAACTCGCCAACACGTTTCAGGAGGACGCCAATTTCCTCGGGACCTGGTACAGCGGATGGTTCAACGGCCACTTGAAGCGGCACTCGATCAACGTCGCGCGCACCAAGCAAGGCATCCACGAGGTCATCGAATATTGCAAGGTCAATCCCGACAAGAAGGTTGTCGAGGCGGTCGAGGACTATGTGAAGAAGGTGCAGGCGAGCGGCCAGTAGGCCAAAGCCCTGAAACGATTTACCTCCCCCGTTAAGCGGGGGAGGACGACTGTCGCTGGAAACGCCGGGGTTGGTGTGAGCATTGCATGCCCGCGTCCGGCGCGACAACGCCGGCATTAGCTGGAGCGCACCGCACGCTGCGGCCGATCATTGCGGGAAGCGCTCGACGTGGGTCTCCGCGGTACGGCCGAAATAGAGCGCCCGGCGGCCCGAGAACGAGACGATGTAGCCCGCGCAGCCCGCGGCCATGACCTTCCTGCAGAAGCCGAGATAGGTGTATCCGGGGACGAGTTGCTGCGCTTCCTTGATCGCAGCCTGGACGGCCGGCGGATCGAAATCGGGCGCGACCGGAGCCTCGGGGCGATGCGTCGGCAGGACGATGCTGTCGCCGTCGGGCAGGTAATATGTCGCGGTCGCTCGACGGAAGTCGATGGCGTAGCCTTCGAAGCCTGCCTGCATCAAGGCTCCTACGATTTGCGGGAAGGTCATGCTGTTGTCTTCCGCGCCGTGAAGGCAGCGCTCGGCAACTTTAATCACTCGATCATCCATTGGGTTTCTCCGGGTTTGAACCTGAACAGCGTCAGTCGATGGGCGCGGCGGTGAGACCCACAGCCGCGCGGCGGTCATCTTGAGAACGCGAAACAGCGCGCGCCGTTCGTCGGACGAGAGATGGGCGAAGCATTCGGCTTCATTGGCGTCGGCCAGTGCGGCGAGTTCGGGCACGAACCTCGCGCCTTTGGTTGTCAGCCGAAGGGTCTGCGCACGGCCATCTTCAGGGTCGGATTCGCGGATCATCAGGTCCTTTGCGATCAGGCGGTCGGCAAGCTTCGTGATCGCGCCGCGCGTCAGGCCCATCTCCTCGGCGACGTGGCTCGGAGGTGCAGGCTCGCGCCCATAGAGCACCCGCATCACCCCCCACTCTGCGACTGTCACATCCTTGGAGGCGAGCTTGCGGGCGAAGCCGTGCGACACGTGGTTCGACACCTGGCGCAACCAGTAGCCAAGATGGTCGGTAAGTTCGGGAACGGATTGCGGCACGACCTTGGTCCAGTATGATTGACTAGGAAACTATCCAATCTAATTTCCAAGTCAACTACATTTTCAAAGGTTCTCCGCGAAGTTAGAGGCGCGCCTGACTGACTCGGTTACCCGGAAGGTGCGCTCGAGCCCTGCTGAGACCAGCGTCAAGAGCCGGCAGGATCGCCTCCGCCAGATGGGGGCGCGTCGCGTTGTCGAACGGATTTCCGGTTGCGGCGAGGGCGATCATCGGCGTGAATGCGTTGTGAGCGAGGAGGACCGCATGAGCGGGAGACACATGAAGGCCTGGCGCCTGAGCCGTCTTGGCGGCGCGCTCGATCTGAAAGAGGTCCCGGTCCCCGAGCCCCGTCCCGGCAGCGCGCTCGTCAAAATCGAGGCGTCTAGCCTCATGTCCTATCTGCGTCCCTATGTCGAAGGAAAGCTGCCCTTCTACAATCCGCCGCAGGGCGAGTTCACGATCGGGACGAATGGGATCGGCGTCGTCGAGGCGGTCGGCCGGGACGTCTGGCGCCTGAAGCCCGGTCAGCGCGTCGCGCTGTCCTCGCATTTCGTGGCGCGCGAGAACGTGGACGATCCGGAGCAGGTCTTGATCGGCCTGACCGCGGGGGCAGGCGCAGAAGCGATGCTCGCCGACTGGCCCGACGGAACGCTGGCCGAATACGCGCTCGTTCCCGTCGAGGCGGCGACCCCGCTCGAAGGGCTCGATGCGCGCGATGCAGCGGAGCTCGCCGTCCTCAGCCGTTTCGTCATTCCGTTCGGCGGCCTCCTGAGGGGGCGGCTGGCGCCGGGCGAGACGCTCGTCGTGACCGGCGCCAACGGCGCCTACGGAACGGCGGCCGTTCTCCTCGGCGCCGCGCTCGGCGCAGCGAAAATCATCGCCGCCGGACGGGACGAAAAGGCGCTCACGGCGGCGGCCCAAGCGGGAGGCCCGCGCGTCTCTTCTGTCACGTTGACCGGGGCGGCGGAAGCGGACGCTGGGCGCCTTCGCGCCGCAGCCGGCGGCGGCGCGCATATCGCGTTCGACATGGTCGGCAACGCCGCCGATCCCAACGCAACGCTCGCGGCGATGCTCAGCCTCCGCCGCGCCGGGCGTCTGGTGCTCATGGGCAGCATGACCGTTCCCCTGCCCGTTCCCTACACCGCCGTCATGCTGAACGACTGGGAGATTCTGGGCCAGTTCATGTATCCGCGCAGCGCTGCCCGCCGCCTCGTCGAACTCGTCCGCAGTGGGCTTCTCGACATGAGCCCCATCCGCCCGAGCGTTTTCCCAATCGCGGACCTTCCTCAAGCCATGGACGCCGCGGCGACCGCCGGAAATCTCGGCTGCGTCGTGATCAAGCCCTGAGCCCTTAAGCGGATCGCTTTGGAGCCTTCGCCACCTGCCCCGCGAGCGCGGGCGTTGTCACACCGTCCGCGTGACCTTCATCAGATGCGGCGGGTCGTCGGGGTTGCGGCCGCGGCGGCGGGAGGTCGCTTCGGCCAGACGATAGAAAGTGTGCAGCGCCGCAATCGGGGTGACCATCGGATGCCCGGCGTCGGGCGCGACCAGCGTCGGCCATTGGGCGTGGCGTTCGACATCGACGATTAGCGGCGCCGCGCCGAACGAAGCGAGCCGGTCCACCGTCTCGAAGAATCCGTCGCGCGCCGCGTCGCCGGGGGCGAAGCCCAGCACCGGAAAACCCGGCGTGACGACGCCCGCGGGCCCGTGCAGCACCTCGGCCGAGGAGAACGCTTCCGCGTGAATGGCCGAGGTTTCCTTGAGCTTGAGCGCCGCCTCCATGGCCACGGCGAAGGTCGCGCCTCGCCCGATGACGAAGAGCGAGGTCGTCGTGGCCAAGGCGTCCTCAATCGCCGGCGGCGCAGCGGCGTGCGTGGCGTCGAGAACCGTCGGCAAGGTCTCCAAAGCGGCCGCAAGTTCGGCGTCCTCGCTCCAGTCCGCGACCAGCGAGGCCCCCGCAACCAGCGAGGCGATCATCGACTTGGTCGCGGCAACCGAGCGCTCGACGCCGGCGTGCAGCGCCAGCAGCGCGTCGGCGTCAAGCGCCGCGGGCGAATTCTCGTCGTTGACCAGCGCAATCGCCGTCGCGCCCGCCGCCTTGGCCGAGTGCTGCATCGCGACGATGTCCGGGCTACGGCCGGACTGCGAAATGGTGATCGCGACCGCGCGCGAAAGCCGGAGCGGCGCGTGATAGAGCGAGGCGATCGAGGGCCCGAGCGAGGCGCAGGCGAGGCCGAGCTTCAGTTCGACGACGTGCTTGAGAAACAAGGCCGCGTGATCCGAGCTGCCGCGCGCGATAGTCGCGACGAAAGCCGGCTCGCCGGCGCGAAGCTCGGCCGCGAGTTTTTTCGTCGCGTCGCGGTTGGCGTCGAGCTGGCGGCGCAGGGCCTGCCCGGTTTCAGTAATCTCCGCCGCCATGAACGTCCCGGTCATCGTTGCGCTCCTTCGGCACGCTGCCGCGCGTTCGGCGGCAGGGTCAGTTCGGCCACAAAGTCGTAGGTGTCCGAGCGGTAGGTCGAGCGGGTGAACTCGACCCTTCGTCCGTCGGCGACATAGGCGACACGGTGGATGTCGAGCGCGGGCGAGCCCTCGGGGATGTCGAGCAGCGCCGCCTCGGGCGCGCCGATCACCACCGCCCTCAGCCGCTGAACCGCGCGCACGGGACGATAGCCTGAAGCCTCCAGGGCCGCGTAGAGCGAATCGCCGACCCGCTCGGCCTCGCCGAGAAAGCGCATCGGCACCGCGGCCCGCTCGATCGCCATCGGCACCCCGTCCGCGAGCCTCAGCCGGGACAGCCGGAAGACCGCCTCGCTCAACGCGATGTCGAGCATCATCGATTCTTCCGGCGTCGGCAAAAAGGCGCCGCGCTCGATGACTTTGGAGGAGGCGGCGAGACCCCTCAGCCGCATGTCCTCGGTGAAGCTTGTCAGCCGCGACAGCGGCTGCTCGACATGTGGCGGACTGCGGCGGACGAAGGTCCCTGCGCCATGGCGATGGACGAGCACGCCCTCTTCGATGAGCCCCGCAATCGCGCGCCGGAGCGTGGTGCGGGAAACCTCGAGCATCTGCGACAGCTCCCGCTCGCCCGGCAACAGGTCGGACTGGGCGAAGCGACCCGACGCGATTTCGCGCTTGAGGGCCGCGCTGACGCTCGCGAACAGGGGCTTGCGTTCAGCCCTGATCGCGCGAAGCTCCGTCATTCCCTCCTCCGTCCTCCACTAGACAAGAGGTATACCCTTGGCCCATAATGAAACACAAGAGGGCCTGAACTGGTCTACTTATTGGGCAAGGAGGAACTCGTTGGCGTCCGCGAACGCGCAAGCCTCACGAAACGCCGGCGAAATCCGGGCGCCGCTGCTCGATTCCCTGGTCGCAGGACAGATCCACGCCATCGATTGCGTGGCGAAAGAGCGCGCCGCGCTCGCCGGCGCAGCCCGCATGGTTGCGGCCGCCCTGCAAAGCGGCGGACGGCTTCTTTATCTCGGGGCAGGCTCGTCCGGGCTCCTCGCGACGCAGGACGGGCTTGAACTGCCCGGCACCTTCGGTCTCGATCCCGCGCGCGTCCGCTTCGTCACGCCGAACGGCGAGCGGTTTCTCGTCGACGGCGCCGGCGAAGACGACGAACGGGCGGCCGTCGAGGCGGTCGACGATCTCAAGCCCGGCCCGAATGACGCCGCCATCGCCGTCTCGGCCAGCGGATCCACGCCCTTCACCGTCGCCGGCGCGCGCCGCGTCAAGGCAGCCGGCGCGCGCCTCGTGGCCGTCGTCTGCCGGGCAGGCTCGCCGCTCGCCGCGATCGCCGACGCGGCCGCGGTGTTCGACATCGGTGCGGAGGCGGTGGAAGGCTCGACACGGCTTGCCGCCGGAACGGCGCAAAAGGCGGCGCTGGGCGTCCTCTCGACGCTCGCCGCCGCGGAAGTCGGTTGGGTCCATGACGGATTGATGGTCAACCTGCGAGCCGACAACGCCAAACTGCGAGCCCGCGCCGAGGGCATCGTCGCGCGGCTGGCCGCGGTCGGAGAGTCCGCGGCTGCCGCCGCCCTGGACGAGGCGCAAAACGACGTGCCCGTCGCGGTCGCCGCCGCGGCCGGCCGTCTCGATGCGGCGCGAGCGTATGCGCTTGTCGCAGAATGCGGCCGCGACCTTTCCCGGATTCTGGCGCGCCTCAGGGGCGCGGATGCGGATGTCAATTCGAGCGCGGGCATGAAGCCCGGCGAGTGAGGAGGGTAGGATGAAGACGGGTATCGCATGGATGCGCGGCGGCGTCGCTCTGGCCGCGTTGCTGACCGGGCTGGTCGCGGCCCAAGCCGGCTCGCTGAAGATCGAGAGCTGGCGCAACGACGACGCCGACATCTGGAACAACACGCTCATCCCCGCCTTCAACAAGCACTATCCCGACATCAAGGTCGAGTTCGCGCCCTTGGCGCCGGCCGACTACAACGCTGCGCTGAACGCCCGACTGGATGGCGGAGCGGCGGGCGATCTTATCACCTGCCGCCCCTTCGACGTCTCGCTCACGCAATTCAAGAAACATCAGCTCGACCCGCTGAACGATCTCAAGGGCATGGAGAACTTCTCGGACATAGCCAAGGCGGCTTGGTCCACCGACGACGGCAAGGTCACGTTCTGCGTGCCGATGGCCTCGGTCATCCATGGCTTCATGTACAACGAGGACGCCTTCAAGAAGATCGGCGCCCAGCCGCCGAAGACGATGGCGGAGTTCCACGACATCCTCGACATGCTGAAGAAGGACGGGACCTATACGCCGATCGACCTCGGCACCGCCGACCAGTGGGAAGCCGCGACCATGGGCTTCCAGAACATCGGACCCGACTACTGGAAGGGCGAGGCCGGGCGCCTCGCGCTGATCTCCGGCAAAGAGAAGTTCACCGACCCGCAGTATATCGCAGTGTTCAAGGAACTCGCCTCCTGGGCGCCTTACATGGGCAATGGCTTCCAGGCGCAAAAATATCCCGACAGCCAGAACCTGTTCTCGCTCGGCAAGGGCGCCATTTATCCGGCCGGATCGTGGGATATCACGACCTTCCGCGGTCAGGCGCAGTTCCCGATCGGCGCGTTTCCGCCGCCGCTGCCCGCAGGCGACGACGAGTGTTACATCTCCGACCACGTCGACATCGCCATGGGCGTGAATTCCGCCTCCAAGAACAAGGAGGACGCCCGGAAATTCCTCGAATGGCTCGCGACGCCGGAATTCGCCGAACTCTACGCCAACGCTCTGCCGGGCTTCTTCCCGCTCAGCAAGACGGCGGTCACGATCAAGGACCCGCTCGCGGCCGAAATGGTCGGCTGGCGCAAGGACTGCAAGTCGACGATCCGAAATTCCTACCAGATCCTGTCGCGCGGCGACCCGAACCTCGAGAACGAGCTCTGGAACGTCTCGGCCCAGGTGATCAACGGCACGCTGACGCCGGACGCCGCCGGCAAGCGCCTGCAGGACGGCCTCGACAAGTGGTATAAACCCGGGCGCTGATCCTCGAAGCGGGAGGGCGTCCTTCGCGGAAGCGGAGGACGCCCTTCGTTCCCGTCATCAATCCGCTTGACGGCGGCGTCGCAATCCAGCGACGTTAAGCCAATCTTTTCTCCCGCGAAAAGCACGATGGCCGAACCATTGTCCCAAGTCGTCGCGTCGATGCCGCGCGGGCGCTTCCTCGGGCTGTTGGCGTTGTTCCTCGGCCCTTCAGTCGCAATCTATACGCTCTTTTCCATCTATCCCCTGATCGCGACGATGGCGCTCTCGACTTATACGAGCGACGGCTCCGGGACGTACTCGTTCGTCGGCCTAGCCAATTTCGTCACGCTGCTCACCGACGCCGTCTGGTCGAAGCCGTTCTGGAACGCGGTCTGGAACAACCTCGTCTTCTTCGCGGTGCACATGGCGGTGCAGAACCCGATCGGCATCGCCCTCGCAGGGCTTCTCAGTCTCCCCGCGCTCCGGTTCAAGGGCCTCTACCGCACGGTCATCTTTTTGCCGACGATGCTTTCGGTGGTGATCGTCGGATTTTCCTGGAACCTGATCCTTTCGCCGCTCTGGGGCGTCGCGGAGGGCGCCTTGAAGGCGGTCGGCCTTGGGAGCTGGTTCGCCCCGTGGCTCGGACTGCCATCGACGGCGCTGGTGACGCTGGCGCTGATCTCGGTGTGGCAGTTCGTCGGGATCCCGATGATGCTGGTCTACGCGGCGCTGCTCAATATTCCCGATGAGCTCGTGGACGCCGCCCGCGTTGACGGCCTCGGCCAACTCCGCATCTTTTGGCACATCAAGCTGCCGCTGGTCCTGCCGACCATCGGCCTCGTATCGATCCTGACCTTCGTCGGCAATTTCAACGCCTTCGACCTCATCTATTCGGTCAAGGGCGCGCTCGCCGGGCCGAACTTCGCCTCCGACATCCTCGGCACCTTCTTCTACCGCACCTTCTTCGGAAACCAGTTGCAGGTGGGCAATCCGACGATGGGCGCGGCGGTGGCGACGGTGATGTTCTTCATCGTTCTGGTCGGCGTCTGCCTCTATCTCTTCATCGTCCAGCGCTGCATGCGGCGCTACTCGTTCTAGGGGGCCCGATGCTCAAGCAGCGCGCCGAGACGCTCGGCGTCCATATCATTCTGGTCGCCTACAGCCTGCTCGCGATCGGGCCTATCCTGCTCGTGGTGATGAACTCGTTCAAGACGCGCAAGGCGATCTTCGGCGCGCCGCTCGCGCCCCCCGACACGACCACATTCTCGCTGATCGGCTACTACAAGGTGTTCAACGCCTCGCATATCGTCACCTATTTCGCCAATTCGCTGATCGTCACCCTCGTCAGCATGGGGCTCGTGCTGTTGTTCGGCGCGATGGCCGCCTGGGCGCTGACCGAATACAAGTTCCGCGGCTCGACGGCGCTGGCGCTCTTTCTGTCGATCGGCATCATGGTGCCGATCCGGCTTGGCTCGGTCGCGATCCTGACCATGATGCGCAAGTCGGGCCTCAATGACACGCTGACCGCTCTGATCCTTGTCTATGTCGCGCAAGGGCTGCCGCTGTCGATCTTCATCCTAAGCGAATTCGTGCAGCAGATTCCGAAGGACCTGCGCGACGCTGCGCGCTGCGACGGGGTGCCGGAGACGCGGATCTTCTTCGAGGTGATCGCGCCGCTGCTGCGCCCCGCCATCGCCACGGTCGCCGTGTTCACCATCGTGCCGATCTGGAACGACCTGTGGTTCCCGCTGATCCTGACCTCGTCGGATTCGACCCACACCATCACCCTCGGCGTGCAGCAGTTCCTCGGCCAGTACATCACCGACTGGAACTCGGTGCTCGCGGCGCTGTCGATGGCGATCCTGCCGGTCGTCGCGATCTACGTGATCTTCTCCCGTCAGCTGATCAGCGGCCTCACCGCAGGCGCGGTCAAGTAGGGCCTTCGCCATGGCGAGACTGCACATTGACGCGCTCAACAAGAGCTACGGTGACGCCAAGGTTCTCATCGACATCAACCTCGGCATCGAGGACGGCGAGTTCGTCGTGCTGGTCGGTCCGTCCGGCTGCGGCAAATCGACGCTTCTGCGCATGATCGCCGGTCTCGACGCACCGACCTCGGGCGACATCGTCATCGCCGACCGCAAGGTGAACGCGCTCGCCCCGGCCGAGCGCAAAATCGCGATGGTGTTCCAGTCCTATGCGCTCTACCCGCACATGGACGTGCGCAAGAACATGA
>NZ_JBKQOT010000782.1:0-11511 GCF_052145395.1 Roseiarcus sp. | reverse complement strand
AGCTCGTGCCGCCGATCGCGGCGCCCTGGATGTTGTCCAGACCGCTCGCGATGTCGCGCGGGCCGATGCCGCCTGGCGCGAAGCCGCGCACCAACGTCGGCCCCATCATGAAGTTGTTGATGAGGTCGAGCGGCTGGGACCCGAACCCGTTGATCTGGCCCCCCTGCAGGTGGAGGATGCCGGTGAAGTCCTCGGTGATCGGGTGATACCAGCGCGCGTCCAACGTCTCGCGGATGAAGTCGGACTGGCCGCCGACGCCGGCGAAGTCCTGCTTGTACGTCGCATACCAGCCGCTGGTCGGGTTTTTGCGGTTGTCGAGCGTGTTGTAGCTCATCGCAAAGCCGACCAGCGACGTCAGGATCGCGCCCTGGGCCGCAGCCTGCTTGATTTCCACCGGCGCCTCGCCGTTGGTCAAGCAGTTGATGAACGGGGTCGGGGTGACGGCGTAGAACGTTCCGCCGATGATCCACGGCGAGTTCGGCCCGTAACAGTCGTCATAGGGCTGCGACGTGGTGTTCGGGATTGTGATCTTCGACTGGTAAAGCGCGTAGTTCGGCTGGAACGTCAGGTCGTCCGTGATCGGGATGCCGAGCCGCAGCGTGGCGCCGGTCGTCCAGTTCTGGTAGAGCGCGTACTGGTTCTGCAACTGGACCTGGTGATAGACGTCGAACCCCGCCGCCAGGCGCTGACCCAGGAAGTAGGGCTCGGTGAACGAGGCCTTCCAGCCTTGGCTGTACTGACCGTCGGACACGCTCAGGCGGACGTACTGGCCGCGGCCGAGGAAGTTGGTCTCGGTGTAAGCCAACTCGGCCATGATGCCCTGCGTCGTCGAATAGCCGCCGCTGAGGCTGATCGAACCGGTCGGCTGGTCCTCGACGTCGACGACCACGATGACGCGGTCCGGCGACGAGCCCGGCCGGTTCGAGATATGAACCTTCTTGAAGTAGCCGAGGCCGTTGAGACGGCGCTCCGCCCGTTCGATCAGCGCGTGGTTGTAGGGGTCGCCTTCGCCGATGTCGAACTCGCGGCGGATGACGTAGTCGCGCGTCCGGGTGTTGCCGGTGATGTCGATGCGCTCGATGTAGACCTTCGGACCGTTGTCGACCGAATAGTTCAGAGCAATGGTGTGGTTATTGGCGTCGCGTTCGCCGTGCGGCCGGACTTCCGAGAAGGCGTAGCCCTGGGTCGCCACGGCTCGGGTCATGGCGTCGACCGTCTTGTCGACCCCACCGGCGTCGTAGACGTCACCCGCATGCAGCGTCGAATACGGCAGTAGCGCCGGCCCGTTCACCTGGGCGATGTGCGAGTCCACCGACACGCCGGAGACTCGATACTGCGGCCCCTCATCAACCGTGATGGTGACGATGTAGCCGGGCGGGTTCGCCTGGTAGGCCACGTCCGTGTTGGTGATGCGGAAGTCGGCGTAGCCGTTCTTCATGTAGTAGCGGCGGATCGCCTCCTCGTCGGAAGCGAGACGGTCCGGATCGTAGACGTCGGTGCTCTTGATCCACGACAGGAAATTCATCGTGCTGGTCTGCATCAGATTGTGCAGACGGTAGGACGACACCGCGTTGTTTCCGACGAACCGGATCTCGCGAATACCGGTCTTTTCGCCTTCGTTGATGGTGAAGACGAGGTCGACGCGGCCGTTCGGCAACTGGACGAGCCGCTTGGTGACCAGGGCCTCGTTGCGTCCGTATTTCTTATAGGCCTCCTTGATGCGGCCGATGTCGCCTTCGGCTGTCGTCTCGTTGTAGGCTTGGCCGGGCTTGGTTTGCACCTCGACTTCGAGCTGGTCCTTGGTGATCTTGCTGTTGCCCTCGAAGGCGACGCGATTGACGATCTGCTTGCCGACGTTGAGCGACACGATGATCCGCCCGTCGACGACCTTGGCGCTGACGGACGAATAGATTCCTGTCGCTTTCAGATCGTCCACGCCGCGCTGCACGGAAGCGGGATCGGTCCCGGTGAAATAGGGCTTCAGGCTCTCGGCGGACACTCCGGAGCCGCCCTCGACGACGATCTGCTGCGCGAAAGCCGGAGAAGCCGGGATGATTCCGCTGAAGGCGATTACGATCGCCAGAACCAGAGCGCCGAAGAAGCCGCGAATCCAATTCATATCGCCCAAGTCCCTCTTCGCGCCGAGGCGACCATGGCCGTCCACGCCGCTCCAGCTCACCACATAACCTTTCGCGATCGCGGTTCGGTCCGCGACGCTTCGCTCGCGAGGCTCGGCGCACAAAGCCACGCGCGTTCCCCCGCGCGAGGACGAGGAAACGCCACGATTAACGGCCTTTTACCGATTTCGGTCACTCCTGCAAACCTCTATTCCGCGAGTCTTTACCATTTCGCGAAGGCGTTGCCGGAAGGACACGGAAAGATGGTCGACTAATCGTTAATTGCCGTTCGAGACAAGGCGAAGAATGTCGTGCGATGTGGTGAACACCACCAATAGCGCAACCAGCACGATGCCGATTTTCAGGCCGATTTCCTGCATGCGCTGGCTCAGCGGCCGTCCCAGCGCCGCCTCGAAGGCATAGAACACCAGATGTCCGCCGTCGAGCAGCGGAATCGGCAAGAGGTTCATGAAGCCCACCGACACCGAGAACCAGGCGGCGAGGCTGAACAACTCCCAAACATTGATCTTGGCCATTTCTCCGGCCATCTGCGCAGCGCCGATCAGGCCCGAAACCTGGTCGGTCGACTCGCGCCCGGCGAAGATGCCGACGACGTAGGCCGTCGTCGCCTTGACGATGAACCACTCCTGCGACGCGCCCCAGGCGGCGCAGACCGGCAGGCTGCAACGCTCGATCTTCACGTCGTTCGGATTGGCCGAGGACGCGAGGCCCAGATGACCCATGCGGCGCTTACCGAACACCCCCTGATCGACGACGCTGACCCGCGGCGTCGCGGTCAGCTCGACGTCGCGTCCGTCCCGCTCAACCACGAAGGTCATGGGCAGGCCGGTGCTCATGAGCGTGGCTTCCTGCAGCGCCTCGAAGCTGCCGATCGGATCACCGTCCACCGACTTGACCAGGTCGCCGGCCGCAAATCCCGCCGCGGCCGCTGGAGAGTTCGACTCCACCCGGCCGATGCGCGCCATGTGCTCGACCCGCCCGAAGGACACAAAGATCCCGGTAAAGATCACGAATGCGAGGATGAAATTGGCGACCGGCCCGGCCAGCACGATGGCGGCGCGATTCTGGACCGGCTGGGCGGTCAGGGTCCGAGACGAATCGACGGAGAGATCGAGCGTCCCTACGTCGACGCTCGCCGGATTGGCGTCGCCGTGGAACTTGACATAGCCCCCAAGCGGCAGCGCCCCGATCCGCCAGCGGGTGCCGCGGGAGTCGATCCTCGCAAACAACTCCGGACCGAAGCCGATGGAGAAGGCGTCGATTTTCACGCCGCACCACCGGCCGACGAGATAGTGCCCGAGCTCGTGGATGAACACGATCGCGCTGAGGATGACAATGAACGGAAGGACGTACCATCCCAGCCAGACAAGGAGGTCCGAAACCGTATGCAGCAACGCCATCACCGTCTCCGCGCGCTCAAACGGCGCGCCTTCGCCGGCGGATACCGGTCGACCTTGGCCAAAGTGTTACCGGACGCCGGCCGTCAGGCCAAGAGACTCCGGGTTCGCTCGCCGGCGATATGGTGTATCGCGAGCGCCTGCGCAACGCTTCCCGGCGTCATGAGCTCTCCGGCCGCCTCCATCATCGAGACGGCGCGCTCGACGAGGCGCGCGATGTCGCCGAAGCCGATCCGTCGATCAAGGAAGGCGGCGACCGCGATCTCGTTGGCGGCGTTGAGCGCCGTCGGCGCGCCTCGGCCGGCGCGCAACGCGTCGATGGCAAGCCCGAGGGCGGGAAAACGTCCGAGATCCGCCCGCTCGAAGGTCAGCCGGCCGAGCGCAGCGAGGTCCGGCGGAGAAACGCCGGAGGCGATGCGTTCGGGATAGGCCAGGCAATGGGCGATCGGCGTCCGCATGTCGGGCGAGGCCATGCCGGCGATCAGCGAGCCGTCCGCGAAGGCGATCATCCCGTGGACGATCGACTGCGGATGGACCACCACGTCGAGCCGATCCGGCGGCAGGCCGAACAGGAAATGCGCCTCGATCAGTTCCAGCCCCTTGTTCATCAGGCCGGCCGAGTCGATCGTCACCTTCGGCCCCATGACCCAGTTCGGATGGGCCAGCGCCTGTTCGCGGGTGGCGGCGGCGATGCGATCGGCGCTCCAGTCGCGGAACGGGCCGCCCGACGCGGTGATCGTCATCATCGCAATGGTGTCCGGATCACGCGACCCGATCGCCTGGAAGAGCGCGTTATGCTCGGAGTCCATCGGCAGAAGGACCGTCCCCGCGCGCGCCGCTGTCGCCATCACGACCGAGCCGGCGCAGACGAGCGTCTCCTTATTGGCGAGCGCGACCGTGCGCCCGGCCGCGACGGCTGCGAAGGTCGGCTCGAGGCCCGCCGCGCCGACGATCGCCGAGACCACGAGGTCGGCCTCGCGCAGCGCCGCCTCGCAGACCGCTTCCGGACCGGCCGCAGCTTCGACGCCGGATCCGGCGAGACCCGACTTCAGGTCGGCGTAGGAGGCCGGATCGGCGACGGCCGCGAATTCGGCCTTCAGTTCGATGGCCCGGCGCGCCAGCGCCGCTCCGTCCCGGCCGCCTGCGACCGAGACGACGGAGAATTTGCCCGGCGCGGCCGCGATGACTTGGGCGCAGGAGCCTCCGATCGACCCGGTGGCGCCGAGGATCGTGAGCCGCCGAAGCGGCGCCGGCGCCGCGCCGCTCGGGACGCGCGCGGACGCGCGGTCAGCTTGTTTGATCGCGCTCACCATTGGAACAGCCCGCTCGCGATGAAGGAGCCGCGGGAATTCGCGGCGGCGACGAGAGCGGCGAAGGTCGAGGCGGCGATGAAGGCGTCGAGCCGGTCCATCAGACCGCCGTGACCGGGAATGAGACGGCTCGAATCCTTCACCCCGAACCGCCGCTTGACGCCGGATTCGAACAGGTCGCCGAGTTCCGACACGATCGCGGCGGCAAGGCCAAGCGCAAACATCGGACCGATCCGGATCGCGCCCGGCGCGAGTACGAGGCCGACGACCAGCCCGAGCGCCGCTCCCACCAGCGCCCCGGCGAGCGCGCCAGACCATGTCTTGCCCGGAGAGACGCTCGGCCACAGCTTCGGTCCGCCGATTCCGCGCCCAGCGAAATAAGCCGCCACATCGGCGCCCCAGACGATGGCGAACAGCCAGAGGATCGCGGCCAGCCCGTAGCTTGGGCTCGCCTGCAGGAGGCCGAGGCTGACCACGAGCGCGCCGGCGTAAAGCGCCCCCGCCGCCGTCCAGACCCTTCTCTCGGGCGCGGCGACGAAGCCGACCGCCGCGGCCGTCGCGGCGAGCGCGAGGACGGCGAAAAGGGGCCGGTTGTGCAAGGCGAGGAGCGCTGCGGCGGCGAGCAGCAGCGCGCCGACGGAGACGCGCACGAACAGCCGGTCGGCCTCGACGATCCGTTGCCACTCCCACAGCACGACGACAGAGGCGATCCACCAGAAGGCGACGAAGACGATCCCGCCGATCCACGCGACAGCAAGCGCGACGAGCCCCATCACGACCGCGGCGGCGACGCGCGGCCACAGGTCGGGCCCGATGCGGGAGCCTCTTGCCTGCGCCCGTCGGGCGTCTGTCTCGTCCGGGTCCGCGCTCATCCCGCGCGCGCTCACGAGGCGGTCATGACCGCGGTCGGCTTGATGACCGCCCCGAACCGCCGCTCCCGCGCGGCGTACTGCTCGAGCGCCGCCACGAAGGCCGCTTCGTCGAAATCGGGCCAGAGAATCGGCATGAAGACGAGCTCGGCGTAGGCGGCCTGCCAGAGCAGGAAGTTCGACAGCCGCATTTCGCCGGAAGTGCGGATGATGAGGTCCGGATCGGGAATGTCCGCCGTATCGAGTCGCGAGGCGAACGACTCCTCGTCGATCGAGTCGGGATCGATCCGCCCGTCGCGGGCCTCCATGGCGAGCCGCCTAGCGGCTGCGACGATCTCGTGGCGCGCCCCGTAGTTGAAGGCGACGATCAGGCTCAGGCCGCGGTTTTCGCGCGTGATCGCCTCCGCCTCCTCGAGCAGCACGCGGATGTCCGGCGCCAGGCTTTCGCGCTCGCCGATGACGCGCACGCGCACCGCATTCTTGTGCAGGTCGGCGAGGTCGTTGCGGATGAACCGCTTCAGGAGGCCCATCAGCACCGCCACCTCGTCCGGCGGCCGGCGCCAGTTCTCGGACGAGAAGCTGTAGATGGTCAGGTAGCGCACGTCATGCTCGATCGCCGAGCGCACCGCGCGACGCAGGGCTTCGACGCCGCGCCTGTGGCCTTCGAAACGCGGCAGACCGCGCGCCTTCGCCCATCGCCCGTTGCCGTCCATGATGATGGCGACGTGAATGGGCGTCTGATCGGAGCGCGGGCCGTCTGTGGAGCGGGCGGGAGACATGCAAGGGTCCTCAAAAAGCAGGCGCATCGCCTAGACCTGCATGATCTCCTTTTCCTTCGCCGCAAGCGAGCCGTCGATCTCCTTGATGGCGAGATCGGTCGCCTTCTGCACCTCGGTCTCGTGCTTGCTCTCGTCATCCTCGCTGATCGCATGCTCCTTGAGCAGCTTCTTGAGAACGTCGATGCCGTCGCGCCGGATGTGACGCACCGCGACGCGCGCGTCCTCGGCGTACTTGTGGGCGATCTTGACCATTTCCTTGCGACGCTGCTCGTTCAGCTCGGGAATGCGGATGCGCAGCGTCGTGCCTTCGACTGTCGGGCTGAGGCCGAGATTGGAGTCGCGGATCGCCTTGTCGACTGCATGCACCATGCTCTTGTCCCAGACAGAGACGGCGAGCGCGCGAGGCTCGGGAACGGTGATGGTCGCGACCTGGTTGAGCGGCATCCGCTGGCCGTACGCTTCGACATTGACGGGCTCGAGCAGGCTTGCGCTCGCGCGGCCGGTTCTCAGGCCTCCGAGTTCGTGCTTGAGCGCGGCGTGCGCGGCCTGCATGCGCCGTTTGAGATCCTCGAGATCGAATTTGGGCAGTTGCGCCATGATGGTCCTACACGATGTTCCTTCGAGGCCGCTCGCTTGCAAACGCGGACAAGGGTGGCCCGGCCGCCTTCTTTCCGGACGGCCGTCGGCCTCCTTAGCATAGCTTTCCGGCTGTGACAGCGGAGAATGTCGCGGCCGGCTAGCCGACCGGCGCCTTCTCGAGCTTGGCCGCTTCCGCCATCACCGCAAGCGCCGCCTGGCCGTCCGGCTGGATCAATCCTGCCGACATGATGAGCTTGGCCGCCTCATCGGCGTTGATCGGCAGTTCGATCACATCGTCGGCCGCAATGTAAAAGAAAAAGCCGGTCGTCGGATTGGGCGTGCAGGGCATGAACACCGACAACATCGGCCTGTCGCCGGGCAGAACGCCCGAGACGACGGGACCCGGGTCGGACGACAAGAAGACGATCGACCAGCTTCCCTTGATCGGGAACTCGACCAGACCGACCTTGCGGAACTGCGAGCCCGACTGGCTGAACACGGTCTCGAACACCTGCTTGAGGCCTTTATAGACCCCTCGCACGACGGGCGTCCGGTCGAGCAGCGACTCGCTGTATCCGACCATCGTGCGGCCGATGATGTTCGCCGTCAGGAAGCCGAGCAGCGTCAGTCCTGCGGCGCTGATGAGGACGCCCATGCCGGGGACGTGGAACGGCAGATAGGCGTCGGGCGACAGGCTCTGCGGAACCCACGGCCGCACCCAACCGTCGATGGTGTCGATCACGAACCAGGCGATATAGGCCGTCACCGCGACCGGGCCGAAAACGACGAGGCCGGTGAAGAACCACGATCTCAGGCGATGCCCGAACGAGCGGTGAAGCGGGGCTGACGGGGGTTCGGTCGACATCGGGGGCGCGCGCGGTTGCGGCGCAAAATGGCCGTTCCCCGTGGCGAATGCAAGGCGCCCGGGCGAACGCTTCGGATGGCGAGCGCCCCCGCTCTACTCGTATTCGTCGCCGTGTTCATAGTCCTCGCAGGATCGCCCGAAGGCGTCGAGCGCGTCCTGCAGGTAGTCGGGGAGCAGGGCCATGCCGAGCAGGTACTTCCAGGTCGGCCCTTCGCGGCGTTCGTTGGCCGCGACGACCGCGCTCTTCCAGTCGTCGGCCTCGAAGTCGCCGCGGCCGATCCAGGCCAGCGCGACCAGGGCCGCGGATTCGTCGACGTCGAGGTCGCGGATGAACTCGACGAGTTCGCGCCGGATCGAGTTGTTGGCGTCGGTGAGCACGATTCGCTCGTCGTCGTCGGTCGGATTGGACGCATCCGGCGCCATGCCGACGTCCTCGCTGAGGAGCTCGCGCGATTTTTCGATGACGAAACACACCTTCGCCGGATTGATCTCCGGCATGGGGCGCTCGCTCGTGTCGATTCTCCGCATTGCCGCCCTCTCCTTCCGCCGCATTCATGGCGCCGCCACGCGGCGCATGACTTGCGGCAGGTCAACTTTCATTCAAGAAATCAGTTAAGCGCGGGAATCCCCGCTGACAAGAGCGGAGAAATGGGCCGTTCCAGTCGCCACGCGTCGCGCCCAATCTCAAGAACGGCCGACTCTGAAACAGCGGCGCCGCCCTACTCCACCGTCACCGATTTCGCCAGATTGCGCGGCTGGTCCGCGTCTTTGCCCATGATCACCGCGGTGTGGTAGGCGAGCATCTGGACCGGGACGGCGTAGACGATCGGCGCGAAATTCGGGCCGACATCGGGCATCGCCAGAAAATGCTCGATCTCGACCGCCGCCTCCTCGGCCGCGTGGCGCTCGCCGATGAGGATGAGCCGCCCGCCGCGCGCGGCGACTTCCTGCATGTTCGACACCGTCTTCTCGAACACGGAATCGTGCGGAGCGATGACGACGACCGGCATATCCTCGTCGATCAGCGCGATCGGCCCGTGCTTCAGCTCGCCCGCCGCGTAGCCCTCGGCATGGATGTAGCTCAGTTCCTTGAGCTTCAGCGCGCCTTCCAGCGCCACGGGATACGAGGTGCCCCGCCCCAGATAGAGCACGTCGCGGGCGTGGGCGATCGCACGGGCGAGCTTCTCGGCGGCCGGCTCGAGCTTTAACGCCTCGGCGAGAAGGCCGGGCGAAGCGACGAGCTCGGCGAGAAGTTCCGCCTCGTCCGCCTCGTCGATCACCCCCCGCGCCCGTCCGAGCCCAATGGCGAGCGCCGCCATAGTCGCCAGCTGGCAGGTAAAGGCCTTGGTCGACGCGACGCCGATTTCGGGTCCGGCCAAGGTCGGGGCGGCCACGTCCGTCAGGCGCGCGATGCTGGAATCGGGCACGTTGACGACGCCGATCGTCTTCGAGCCGTGCTCCTTGACATATCTCAGCGACGCCAGCGAGTCGGCGGTTTCGCCCGACTGGGAGATGACGATCGTCAGGCCATTCCGGTCGACGGGCGCATCGCGATAGCGGTATTCGGAGGCGACATCGATCTCGACCGGCAGCCGGGCGAAGCGCTCGATCCAGTACTTGCCGACGAGCCCGGCCATGTAGGCGGTGCCGCAGCCGATGATCGTGACCCGGGCGAGCGACTTCGGGTCGGCCGGCCAGTCGAAAGGCTTCAGCCGCATCGCGGCCATGTCGACGTAATGGGCGAGCGTATGCCCGACGACCTCGGGCTGCTCGTGGATCTCCTTGGCCATGAAGTGGCGATAGTTGCCCTTCTCGGCGAGCAGGCTGCCGGCGGAACGCTGGATGCGCCGCTGCACGACCTTGCCGGAAGCGTCGCGGACCTCGGCGCCCGCACGCGTCACCACGACCCAGTCGCCCTCTTCGAGATAGGCCACCCGGTCGGTGAAGGGCGCCAGCGCCAGCGCGTCCGAGCCGAGATACATCTCGCCTTCGCCGTAGCCGATCGCGAGCGGCGCGCCCTGTCGCGCGCCGATCAAAAGGTTGTCCTGGCCTTCGAAAATATAGACGAGCGCGAAAGCGCCGCGCATCCGCTTCAGCGCCGCGAACACCGCCTCTGGCGGCGTCTTGCCGGACGCGAGCTCGTCCTCGACCACCAAGGCGGCGATCTCGGAATCGGTCTCGGTGGCGAAGCCGTAGCCCTTGGCCCCGAGTTCTTCCCGCAGAGCCTTGAAGTTCTCGATGATGCCGTTGTGGACGACCGCGAGCCCGCTCGCGGCGTGCGGGTGGGCGTTCGACTCGGTCGGCTTGCCGTGCGTCGCCCACCGCGTGTGGCCGATGCCGATCGCGCCGTACAGCGGGGCTGCGACGAGCTTCGCCGCGAGGTTCCTGAGCTTGCCCTCGACGCGCCGACGCTCGAGCTTTCCGTTCTCGAGAGTCGCAATGCCTGCCGAGTCGTATCCGCGATATTCGAGCCGCTTCAGCGCATCAACGATCGAATCCGCGACCGGCCCGGTCCCCAGAACGCCAACGATTCCACACATCCCCGTGACCCCCGTCTTTGTATTTCGCGCACGCAAAGCAAGCGTTAGACCACCGTCCCGCGCGGTCACAAGTCACTTTCGGTGAAGGAATGCGAACTCCGTCTCGCCGCCCGACCCGGCGATTGCGGCCTGCCGCGCCTTACGCTACGACTGAAGTGGTTTTTCGGGGCTTGGCCGGAAGGAAATCAGGCTCGGTGGCGGGAAACGGCAAGCGAGAGCGTCGGACGCGCCGGGCAAGGCCCGGCGTCGCGCCGTTCCGTTCGCCGCTGACGGCCGTCGTCGCGGCGCTGGCGCTCCTCTTCCAGCTCGCCGTAATTCCCTTTCACCAGGCCCTCTCCGCATCGGCTCCGTCCGACATCGCTTCGATTGCGTCGGACCTGAAGGCGACCTTCGGCGATGCGGCCGCGCTCTGCGTCCAGACCGACGACAAGGGCGCTCCCGTCGCCCCGGCCGGCGATTGCGACGATCATTGCCCGCTCTGCCATTTTTCCGCGCAGGCCGGCGCGCTCGTCGGGCCCGACCTCCCGGCCCTGCCGGAGCGGCTCGACGCGGCCTGCCTCACGCTCGGCGCGGCGCCGGAGGCCGGCGCCGTTCCCGCCTGCCCGACCCGTCAGAACCGCGCCCGCGCGCCGCCCTTCTCCGTCTGAGAGCGTCATCGTACGGCCGCGCCTGCTCCTGAGCGGGCGACGGCCGCCCGTCCTCAGACCCAAGGGTTCCGTTCATGCCACCCCCAGTTACACGCGCCATCGCCGGCGCGATCGCCGCCACAGCCGCGCTGTGGCTCACGCCCGCCTTTCCGCACGCCGTCTGCGGCGCTCGAATCTTCCCGGCCACGATCGCCATCGACGATCCAGGCGTTCTCGACGAGCTCACGCTGCCGACCGTCAGCTGGGTTCCCTACAATTCCGACGGCGCCCACGAGTGGGACTCGAGCTTCAGCTGGACCAAGACGATCACTCCGGGCCTCAGCGTGGTGATCAACGACGGCGCCACCTGGGAACACCCCGGAGGCTACGGCTGGGACGCGCTCAACA
>NZ_JBKQOT010000781.1:0-4713 GCF_052145395.1 Roseiarcus sp. | reverse complement strand
CTGGATACGGCGAGGTTTGGTCGAGGTGGTCAGGAAAGCCGTGCCGCGTTGCACGGCCCAGGCGAGCGCAACTTGAGCCGGCGTCTTCTGGACGCGCTGTGCGATGGCTGTGATCACGGGGTCGTCCAGCATTTTCGGATCCAAGCCGTGTCCCAACGCTGCAAACGCCAGCAGCACAATGCCGTGCTCCCGACAGAAGTCGAGTAGCTCCCATTCAGGGAGATACGGATGGGATTCGACTTGCACCACCGCAGGCTTGATCCGCGCGGCCGCGACGATCTCCCGCAGCTTCTCCAAGCTGACATCCGACAGGCCGATCGACTTGCACCGACCGTCGTCCACGAGGCGCTCGAGCGCTCGCCACGTTTCGACCAATGTCACCCCGGAATCATAGATGACCTGACCGCGCTCGTCCCTCGGGTCCTGCTCGTCGCCGGGGCGAAAGGCAAAAGGGGTATGAATGACATAGCAATCGACAGTGTCGATTTGCAGTCGCCGGCGGCTGGCGTCAAAGGCGGGCCTGACCCGCTCAGGACGATGATTGGTGTTCCATAGCTTCGTGGTGATGAACACGTCCTCCCGTCGGATCGCTCCCGCCCTGAACGTCGCCTGCATCGCCTCGCCAACCGCCTCTTCATTGCGGTAGCGCTCTGCACAATCGAAATGTCGAAATCCCACTTCCAGCGCCGTCTTGGTCGCTTCTTTGGTTGCGAGAGGGTCGGGTATCAGCGTGCCAAACCCGACGGCGGGGATCGAGCCGGATCCATCGTTAAGAGGAATCCTCGTATAGCGAAGCGCGTCGGGGGTCGCCATGCTGACTCTCCTTTGGTCGGCACTAAGCCCTTTAAGTAGGTGACGATTCGATGGTGCGTTCGCAGGTGACCCTGCCGTCGAGGCGCGCCACTCCGACCAGGCCTTTTCTGAACATCGTTGGGCTCTGGCGCGTGATTTCGCCCGAAGATCGGCTGGCTCGGGACATCACTTTTACGTCAATGAACCGGTCTCCCATTGAGGCTCCCACGCGGCGTTAGTTTCACTCTCGTCCTGATCGCGGTACCCTGGATCGCGTCGTGACTGTATTTTCCTCCGGCAGTCTGCCTTCTCAGCGTCACCGTTGCGAGAAGATGACACGTCGCGTAACCATGACGTTTTCAAGAGTTGGACGCCATTGGACGAAGGTGTCGGCGAACCCAAAAATCATGAGAGGCGCGCCACAGAGGCGCCCGACGCACGACGACATCTTGACAACGTCGCACTCTACTGGCCGACGAATACCGCGACCTCCTCGGCGCGCCTTTGTTCGGACGACAAGCTCGCGTTCTCCGAGTGACGGCAATACTTCAGCGATAACCTCATTGTCGCGGCGGCTGTGGGTCGGCCAGCGCGCCCCTGCGAAGGCGCTGGCTTATCTGGGCTTTCGTATCAATTGTCGATGGGACGGCGCATCGCCGAACTGGCGCCCAATGGGCGGTCTCGGCGTGAATACTGGCGGGCTCGATCTCCGGGCTCACGTCGCGCCTTCCGGTCGCCAAGGCAAGCCGGATCAACACCATGGTCTCGACGACACCATCGTCTACTGGCGGCCCCAAAGCCCGTACAATACTTAGCATTCAGATGGACCGGGCAGAGGAGGCTCCCCGTGGTCGCGACGAGCAACTCGGTGGCGGTGGGCGTATCCTTCCGACGGCGCTTCGTTCGGATCAGGCCAGCGGCAGTTCGGTCGGGATGGGGTTCTTTCGGCGTCGGAGCCGTTCGGTCCCGCGGACGGCGCGGTCTTGAGCTGACGCCATGACGCGATTGCTGTCCGTCAATGTCGGTCTGCCACGCGACATCGTGTGGAGGGGCATGACGGTGCACACCGGCGTCTGGAAGGATCCGGTGCAGGGGCGCTGTCGCGTCGGTCGGTTGAATCTCAACGGAGACGGTCAGGGCGATCTCGCCGGGCATGGAGGGGAGCATCGTGCAGTCTTCGTCTACCAGATCGAGTCCTACCGCTACTGGCAGGAACAGCTCGGAAGGACGGACTTTGTCTACGGCCAATTCGGCGAGAACTTCACCGTCGAAGGCTTGCCTGACGACGGCGTCTACATCGGCGATCGCTATCGGATCGGCAGCGCCTTGTTCGAGGTCACGCAGCCCAGGGTTACCTGCTATCGCGTCGGAATTCGCATGAATGAGCCCCGCATGGCGGCGCTCCTGACGTCCAGCGGGCGACCGGGATTCTACTTCCGTGTCCTGGAGGAGGGCGAGGTTGGCGCCGGCGACGCGATCGTTAAGGTCGAGGAGGGCAAGGCGCGGATGTCGGTCGCAGAGGTCAACGCGCTGCTCTATTCCCCTCAGCATCCGCGCGACCGACTGGAACGTGCGTCGCAGATTGCGGCGCTCTCGACTGGCTGGCGGAAGTCGTTCGTCGCGTTGCTGAATAGTCGGTCGGACGGCAATGCGGGACTCGCGCCGGGATCGGCTGCGCATCCGGCCGCGCCGGGATTCCGGCCGCTGAAGGTGACGGCGATCGACCAGGAATCGGCCGATGTCGTGTCGCTGACGATGCAGCGCTCCGACGGCGAGCCGCTGCCGGAAGCGCTGCCAGGCCAGTACGTCGTGCTGCGCCTTCGACCCAGCGTCCGCGGCGCGCCGCTCTTTCGCAGCTACTCGCTTTCGGGACCCCTCTCGACGGATCGCTATCGGATCAGCGTGAAGATCGAGCCCAACGGCGCGGGGGGCGCCTACCTGAGGGATCACGTGAGGATGGGCGATGTTCTCGAGGTCAGCTCGCCGCGCGGAAGCTTCACCCTTCAGTCCGGCGACGGGCCCGTGGCGCTTCTCAGCGCAGGGATCGGGGCGACGCCGGTCCTTGCAATGCTCCACGCCATGTCGTCGGCGCGTTCGTCGCGTCCGGTGCTATGGGTGCACGCCGCACGCGACGGAAAGCACTTTCCGTTCGCCGCCGAGGTTCGGCGCCTTGTCTCGGACCTGGCGCACGGCCGCAGCTATGTCTCGTTCAGCCGACCGGAGCTCGCCGACCGGCTTGGAACGGACTTTGACGCCGCGGGCCATCTCTCGAGGGCGGAGTTCGACAAGGTTGGTCTGACGCCGGACGCCGACGTCTACCTCTGTGGGCCGAGCCGCTTCATGGCGGACATGAGAGCCGCCCTGGCGGAGTTCGGCGTCAGGCCGGATCGTATTCATGTTGAGATCTTCAACGGTGGTGAGTCGTCGACGCCGGGCGTCGTTGGCGCCGCGAAGAAGACTCCGCATCGGCCGCCGGTCGACCTCGAAACCGGCCCCCTCGTCTCGTTCGCGCGCAGCGGCGTAGCCGCCCACTGGAATCCATCGGGCTATCAGAGCCTGCTGGAACTGGCCGAGGCGTGCGACGTCCCGGTGCGCTGGGCATGTCGGACCGGCGTCTGCCACAACTGTGAGAGCGGTCTTATCTCGGGAAAGGTCGCGTACGAGCCTCAGCCGCTCGACCTGCCGGCAACGGGCAACCTGCTCATCTGCTGTTCGCGTCCGGTTGGCGACGTCGTTGTCGATCTGTAACGGGCAGATCTCCTGCCGCAGTCCCGGTCCGCGAGCGGGAGCGTCAGCCGCAAGTGATTCTGTGGCTGCGCCGGGTTAGGCCGATCACTCGTCCCACCCGCAGGGCGCCGGGCCCGAGACCCTCTGCGTCGGCTATGCTGCGTCCTTCATAGTCGCCGGACAAGTTCGACGGTCGCACCTTTGCGCTGCGCGCGAGCGGCGGCCTTTTGCGTCGGGTCCGGCCGAAGGGTTTTGGCTCTCTTGGCAGGGAGGTTCAGAAAGTCTTCCGCGTCTCGCAGCGAGCGAGGGCCGAGGCGAGCAAAGGCTTTCCCTAAATCAGAATATGTGATAGGGTTCTCTGGATGGGCGGAAAAGACGACGTGGCAACGGGCTATTACTCTATTCTATAATGTATATTGCTGATCGCGCCAGTCCTGGAACGGTGTGCTCGGGTGGTCGGGCGGATTGCAAATGGCGCCGCAACCCCTTGAAAAGGCTGAAAACGGAGTTGCAAATGGCAGACGTCCGGCGGCCGAGAGAGGCCCCGCTCAGTCTTCGCTGAGGTCCTCGAAAGCGCCCCGGTCCACCCCGTTCCCGACCAGAATCTCGCGCTTGCCCGAATGGTTGGGGGCGCTGACGACGCCCTCCTTCTCCATCCGCTCGACGAGCGAAGCCGCCTTGTTGTAGCCGACCGACAGGCGGCGCTGGATGTAGCTCGTCGACACCTTCCGGTCGCGCAGCACGATGTTGACGGCGCGGTCGTAATAGTCGCCGGCCTCCTCGTCGTCCATCGAACCTGGCGATGGCGGCGGTCCCTCCTCGCTCTCGGCGTCGTCTTCCTCGGTGATGGCGTGAAGGTATTCGGGGCTGCCCTGCTTCTTGAGGTGGGCCACGACCTTCTCGACCTCCGGGTCGGAGACGAAGGGCCCGTGCACGCGGGAAATTCGGCCGCCGCCGGCCATGTGGAGCATGTCGCCCTGGCCGAGGAGCTGCTCGGCGCCCTGCTCGCCGAGAATGGTGCGGCTGTCGATCTTGCTCGTGACCTGGAACGAGATGCGGGTCGGGAAGTTCGCCTTGATCGTGCCGGTGACGACGTCGACGGAAGGCCGCTGGGTCGCCATGATCAGGTGGATGCCGGCGGCGCGCGCCATCTGGGCGAGGCGCTGGATCGCGCCCTCGATGTCCTTGCCGGCC
>NZ_JBKQOT010000780.1:0-4688 GCF_052145395.1 Roseiarcus sp. | reverse complement strand
ATGGGCGCAGGGTCGGCCGGCACGTCGGTGCTGGCGCTACTTGCCTCGCGCGCCGCGCCGGCGCGCCGCGGCGGCTTCCGTTGTCTGGATGATGATGATCCTCGGCGTTGCGATTTCAGCGCCGCTTGCCGGGCATTTCCTCGACCCTTTCTCGAACGCCCGCCTCATCGAGGTGACATCGGCCGTGGCCGCAGCCGCTTTTGCAATTTCCGTGCTTGCGGTCTGGGGCGTCGAAGACAAGGTCACCGCGACGATGACCGCCGCCTCACACCGCTCATCTTCATCTTTCGCGCGCGCGCTCGCCGAAGTCTGGCGGGAGCCGGAGGCGCGCCGTTTCACGATCTTTATTTTCGTTTCGATGCTCGCCTATGGCGCGCAGGAACTGCTAATCGAGCCGTTCGCCGGCCTTGTCTTCGGAATGACCCCGGGGTCGACGACCAAGCTTGCCGGGTTGCAGCACGGCGGCGTCCTCTTGGGCATGCTCAGCGTCGCGATCGCGGCGTCCACGATCGGCGGTCAGACTGTGAGCTCCCTCCGGCTGTGGACAGTGGCTGGCTGCGCCGCGTCGGCCGCTTCGCTCGCCGCGATCGCCGCCATCGGTCTGTTCAGGCTCGGCCCCGAGGCCTTCCGCGCAGGGGTTTTCGCGCTTGGCGTGTCGAACGGAATCTATGCGGTGGCGGCGATCGGCTCGATGATGGGCCTCGCCGGCGCGGGAACCGCCTCGCGGGAAGGGACCAGCATGGGGCTTTGGGGCGCAGCTCAAGCCATCGCCTACGGGGCAGGCGGCGTCACGGCCACTGTTCTCGTCGACGTCTCCCGGAGTCTTGGCGCAACGCCGCTCGTCGCCTATGCGCTCGTGTTTGGGCTCGAGGCGGCGCTCTTCCTCGTCGCCACGGCGCTCGCGCGGTCCAGCGCGCCGCATTCCGCGTATGAAGGTGCGACAGCCGCGGTTCCGCCGTCGCTGTCGGTGCAATTGTAGGAGGCGCCCGACGCCATGACCCGCGATCAGATCTTCGACGTGATTGTGGTCGGAGGCGGGCCCGCCGGCGCGACGGCCGCCACCGATCTGGCTGAACGCGGTCTCAAGGTCGCGCTCCTCGACAAAGGCGGCCGGATCAAGCCCTGCGGCGGCGCAATTCCACCGCGCCTCATCCGCGACTTTGGCATCCCGGCGAGCCTCCTCAAGGCGCGGGTGAGTTTGGCGACGATGGTGTCGCCGAAGGGCGTCAGCGTCGAGATGTCGATCGAAGGCGGATACGTCGGCATGGTCGACCGGGAAGAGTTCGACGAATGGCTGCGCGATCGCGCGGAGCAATCCGGCGCACAGCGGTTCACCGGCCGTTTCGAGTTCCTCACTCGAGGCGCAGACGGCCTGCCGACCGTCCATTTCACGCCGAAGGAGCCGTCCGTCGAGGCGTATCCCCTCAAAGGCCGCGTCGTGATCGGCGCCGACGGCGCGAATTCCGCGATCGCGCGGCGGGAGGTCCTGGGGGCCAAACGCGGAAAATTCGTGTTCGCCTATCACGAGATTGTCGAGGCGCCCGTTGACCAGGCGACCGGCGCTCCGGATGGCCGTTGCGAGATTCATTACCGCGGGTCCCTCTCGCCAGACTTCTACGCCTGGATCTTTCCGCACGGCGCGACGATGAGCGTCGGTTCGGGCAGCGCGCGCAAGGGCTTTTCGCTCAAGTCGTCGGTTCGGGCGCTGCGGGCCGAGACAGGCCTTGGAAGCGTCGGCACGCTCCGGCGCGAGGGCGCTCCCATTCCGCTGAAGCCCCTCCCCCGATGGGACAACGGCCGCGACGTGGTGCTCGCCGGGGACGCAGCGGGCGTCGTCGCGCCGGCGTCCGGCGAAGGCATCTATTACGCAATGCTCGGCGGTCGCCTCGCAGCCGACGCGGCGGAGCTTGCGATCGTGAAGGGCGACGCGCGCGCGCTCAGGCTCGCGCGGAAGCGCTTCATGAGGGAACACGGCCGGGTGTTCTGGATTTTAGGGATCATGCAGCGGGTTTGGTATCTCGACGACAGGCGGCGTGAGCGTTTCGTGAGCATCTGCCGCGACAAGGACGTGCAGCGCCTGACCTGGGACGCCTACATGAACAAAGCCCTGCCCCGCCGCGACCCGTTGGCCCACGTCAGGATCTTCTTTAAGGACCTCGCCCACCTCCTGAGGCTCGTTCCGCCATGATCGGAGCCCTGGCCGAGCGCTGGCCCGTAATCGTGGTCGCGTTGGCGTCGGTGACCGTTTGCGCGGTCGCAGGCGGCCTCATGACGGAAATCGGTCCCTGGTACGAGGGAATGAATTTCCCACGCCTGAGGCCACCGAACTGGCTCTTTGGTCCGGCCTGGACAGTCATTTTCCTGCTCATCGCCGCAAGCGGCGTCGTCGCCTGGGGCGCCGCCGATGCCGAGCGACGGACGCTTATCGCCGTCCTCTTCGCCATCAACGGCGTCCTGAACATCCTCTGGAGTCCGCTCTTCTTCAAGCTTCGGCGGCCCGACTGGGCCCTCTATGAGCTTGGGCCGTTTTGGCTGTCGATCGTCGCGCTGGTGTTTGTCCTGTTCGGGATCAGGCCGCTCGCCGGCTGGCTCATCCTTCCCTATCTCGTTTGGGTCACCTTTGCGGGCTGGCTCAACTGGCGCGTCGTGGTTCTGAACCGGCCGTTTGCGACCCGTTCGTTTGGCGTCGCGTCGGCGGCAGGAAAGTCGAGCAGCAATGGCCGCGTATCTAGATAGCGAACGTCTGATCGACTTGATCATTGCGCTGGTCACGTTCGAGGCGCTGCTTCTCGTCGCGCTGCGCGCGTTCTTTGGCCGGGGTCCAGCTTGTGCATCCTCGATCGCCAACTGCGCCGCGGGCGCCGGACTCCTGCTTGCGCTGCGCGCAGCCATGACGGACGCGCCGTTCACCGTCATCGCAGCGTGCCTATTGGGCGCGCTCGTGGCGCATGTCGCCGACCTACGGGCGCGATGGCGCGTGCCGCCTCGCGTCGACGGCGCTCTCGGACGCGCCAAATCGTCTTCCGCCGCGCTGGCTCCGGAGAGCTCCCGTGTCTGACAGTCGCACTCCGCTTCTTGATCAGATCGCATTTCCCGAGGATCTGCGCCGCCTGAAGAAGTCCGTCCTGCAGACCCTCGCCGTCGATTTGCGCCAGGAGACGATCAGCGCCGTGTCGACCACCGGAGGGCACCTCGGAGCGGGGCTCGGCGTGGTCGAACTGACCGTCGCGCTGCACTACGTCTTCGACACGCCCCACGACCGCCTGATCTGGGACGTCGGTCATCAAGTCTATCCTCACAAGATCCTAACGGGCCGCCGCGCCCGCATTCGGACGCTTCGCCAAGGAGGCGGCCTGTCGGGGTTCACGAAGCGGGACGAGAGCGAATACGATCCGTTCGGCGCCGGACACTCGTCGACATCCGTCTCCGCGGCCTTGGGAATGGCGATCGCGAGAGACCTTTCCGGCAAGCCGCATAACGTTGTCGCTGTGATCGGCGACGGAGCCATGTCCGCAGGGATGGCTTACGAGGCCATGAACAATGCCGGCGCGATGGACTCAAGGCTGATCGTGGTGCTCAACGACAACGACATGTCCATCGCGCCCCCGGTTGGCGCTCTTTCGGCGTACCTTTCGCGGCTGCTCTCGGGCAAGACGTACAGGGGCCTACGTGAAGGCGGGAAGCAGATCGCTCGCAAAATGCCCCGGTCGATTTTCGAGCACGCCCGGCGCGCGGAAGAGCTGACGCGAGGGTTCTTTGCGGGCGGCACGCTGTTCGAGCAGCTCGGTTTCTACTATGTGGGTCCGATCGACGGACACAATTTCAACCACCTGTTGCCGGTCCTCGAAAACGTGAAGGCGTCCGAGCTCGGACCGATCCTGGTCCATGTCGTCACGCGCAAGGGAAAGGGCTACCGCCCGGCGGAAGCGGCGCCAGACAAACTGCACGGGGGTCAACGCTTTCGACGTCGTGAGCGGGACTCAGTTCAAACCCAAAGCGACAGCGCCAACCTACACGAAAGTCTTCGGAGAGAGCCTCGTCCACGAAGCACGCAGGGACCAGCGGATTGTCGCAGTCACCGCGGCCATGCCCGCGGGAACCGGCGTCGATATTTTCGCAAGCCAATTCCCTGAGCGCGCCTTCGACGTCGGGATCGCCGAACAACACGCGGTGACGTTCGCCGCCGGCCTGGCCGCGGAAGGCTTCAAGCCATTTTGCGCGATCTACTCGACCTTTCTTCAGCGCGCCTACGATCAGATCGTGCACGACGTCGCTCTTCAAAGGCTCCCCGTCCGGTTCGCGATCGACCGCGCCGGGCTCGTCGGCGCCGATGGGCCCACCCACGCGGGCGCCTTTGACATCGCGTTTCTCGGCTGCCTGCCCGACATGGTGCTGATGGCGGCGTCCGACGAGGCCGAACTCGTTCATATGGTGGCCACCGCGGCGGCTTATGCCGAAGGTCCGATCGCGTTTCGATACCCGCGAGGCGAGGGCCTGGGCGTCGATCTTCCCGAGTGTGGACGGCCGCTCGATATTGGGCGCGGGCGCATCGTGCGCGAGGGTTCGCGCGTCGCGCTTCTCTCTTTCGGAGCTAGGCTGTCCGAATGTCTCAAGGCGGCGGAGGACCTCAACCGCCGCGGGCTGTCGACGACGGTCGCCGACGCGCGTTTCGCCAAGCCGCTCGACGC
>NZ_JBKQOT010000779.1:0-7902 GCF_052145395.1 Roseiarcus sp. | reverse complement strand
GCTACGCCGCGTAAAATGGGCAAAGTCGAGCTGAGATCGTCGGGGTAGAGCGGCTGGAATTGAGAGTCGCCGCGGCTCGTCACGTCCGCCACCGCTTGCGCGAGGTCTTCTGCGCCTGCGCCGCCGCGCGCCCAATGCTCGCAAACGATGACCTTGAGGCCGAATCTGTCGGCGACAGCCCGCTTGACGAAATCGAACTCGGCTTCGGTGTCCGCCGTGAAACGGTTGACGGCGACCACGACGGGCACGCCGAACTTGTGGATGTTGGCGATCTGCCGGGCGAGGTTGGCGAGTCCGGATTTCAGCGCAGCGAGGTTCTCGACGCCGAGCGCATCCTTGGCGACGCCGCCATGCATCTTGAGCGCGCGCACGCTCGCCACGACGACGGCGGCCGCGGGTCGGAGCCCCGCCTTGCGGCACTTGATATCGAAGAATTTCTCTGCGCCGAGATCGGCGCCGAAGCCCGCCTCGGTCACGACATAGTCCGCGAGCTTGAGCGCGGCTTTCGTGGCGACGACCGAATTGCAGCCGTGCGCGATGTTGGCGAACGGGCCGCCGTGCACCAGCGCCGGCGAGCCTTCGAGCGTCTGGACGAGGTTGGGCTTGATCGCCTCCTTGAGCAGGGCCGACATCGCGCCTTCCGCCTTCAGGTCGGCCGCCGTCGCCGGCCTCTTGGCGTAAGTGTAGCCGACCACCATGCGGCCGAGCCGCGCTTCGAGGTCGTCGATGTCGGAGGCGAGGCAGAACGCCGCCATCACCTCGGAGGCGACGGTAATGTCGAAGCCGTCCTCGCGGGAGAAGCCGTTCGACGGGCCGCCGAGACCGACCACGACTTCGCGAAGCGCGCGATCGTTCATGTCGATGACGCGCTTCCACGCGATGCGGCGCAGATCGAGACCGAGCGCATTGCCCCAGTAAATGTGGTTGTCGAGCACCGCCGCGAGCAGGTTGTGCGCCGAGGTGATGGCGTGGAAATCGCCGGTGAAGTGCAGGTTGATGGCGTCCATCGGCACGACCTGGGCGTAGCCGCCGCCGGCCGCTCCGCCCTTGAGGCCGAAGCAGGGCCCGAGCGACGGTTCGCGCAGGCAGATGACCGTCTTTCGACCGATCCGGTTGAGCGCGTCGCCAAGGCCGACCGTCGTCGTCGTCTTGCCTTCGCCGGCGGGCGTGGGATTGATCGCGGTGACAAGGATGAGCTTGCCGTCCGGACGCTCGTCCGCCGCCTGCCGAAGGAACTCGGGCTCGATCTTGGCGATCCAGCGGCCGTACGGATTTAGCGCGTCCTCGGGAACGCCGATCGCGCCCGCGATTTCTGCGATCGGCTTGAGCTTCGCGGCGCGAGCGATTTCGATATCGGAGCGCATGAGTCCCTCGGATGGCGTAAGCGAAAAGCCATCCTACCTCTCGCGCCGATTGGCAAGCGCAGCGCGAACGCTTGACTGGGATGCGCTTTGCTCGGCCGGCATGGCGGGCGTAAGATTCGGCCATGGCCTTGCTCCGTCTCGCGCTGCTCGCGACTGTCAGCCTCGCGCTCTTTTTCGGGTTTGCGATCGCCGGGGAAGGCGGGCCTTCGCGTTTCTTCTCGCAAGCGCCCCTCGTCGCCCTGACGATTGTAACCATCGCGCTCGGGATCGCGGCTACGTTCACCGAAGGCCATATCGGGTCGGGCGTGCGCGAGGATCGCTCGAACCGTTGGGTGATCGTCGCCTTCACAATCCTCGGAATCGCGCTCGCCTATCTTCCGGCGCTCGCCGACCGCCATGACGTCCTGACGCCCGGCGGCGACGCGGTGTGCTGGACGGGCGTCGCCATCGGCGCCGCCGGCGGCGTGTTGCGCCTCGCGCCGGTCTTCGTCCTCGGGCGACGGTTCAGCGGCCTCGTCGCGATCCAGCCCGATCACAAGCTCGTCACCGACGGCCTCTACGGCGTCATCCGCCATCCGTCCTATCTCGGGCTTCTGGCCACGGCGGTCGGCTGGAGTCTGGCGTTTCGCGGCGGCGTCGGCCTCGTCATTGCGGCCCTCATGCTGCTCGTCCTCGTCGCGCGCATGAACGCCGAGGAGAAGTTGCTCGGCGAGACCTTCGGCGCCGAATACGAAGCCTATCGCTCGCGCACGTGGCGGCTCGTCCCTTATCTCTACTGAATGTTGCGGGTTGGTTGCCTCGCCCGGGCGCATCCCCTAAACCAGCGGCCGCTTCTTCCCGGGACAGCCGCCATGATCCGCTCCGCTCTGATGACTGTGATGACCAGCGCCGCAATCAAGGCGGGGCGGGGTCTCAAGCGCGACTTCGGCGAGATTGAGCAGCTGCAGGTTTCCATGAAGGGACCTGGCGATTTCGTCAGCCTCGCCGACAAGCGCTCGGAGAAGACGCTTTACGAGGAACTCTCCAAGGCCCGTCCCGGCTATGGTTTCGTGATGGAGGAAGGCGGGCGGATCGAGGGAACCGACAAGAGCCACACGTGGCACATTGATCCGCTCGATGCGACCACCAACTTCCTTCATGCGATCCCGGTCTTCGCCATCTCGCTCGCGCTCGAGCGCGAGGGTCAGATCGTCGCCGGCGTCATCTACAATCCGGCCGACGACGACTTGTACGTGACCGAAAAGGGGCAGGGCGCCTGGGGCGCCAAGCGTCGCCTGCGCGTCGCCCAGCGGACCGAATTGTCGCAGGCCCTTTTCGGCTGCGGCATCCCCCATCTCGGCAAGGCGGCGCAGCACCCGCGATTCAAGGCCGAGCTGTCGGCGGTGATGGCGCGGGTCGTCAACGTGCGCCGTATCGGATGCGCGTCGATCGACCTCGCTTATGTCGCCGCCGGCCGCTTCGACGCCTTCTGGGAGCGGGGCCTCAACTCCTGGGACATCGCCGCCGGCGCGCTGCTCATCCGCGAGGCCGGGGGCTACGTCACGGACGCCGACGGCGATCCGGACTTCTTGACGACCGGGTCGATCTGCTGCGGCAACGAGATCATGCATCGGGAGCTGCTCGCGCTCTTGAAGAACGCGGCTTAACGCGCGCCGGATTTCTGCTACTGTCGCGAGGAGAATAACCAACGATTCGCGTAGGTTTGGCGGGGCGGTGAGCATGACTCCGATCTCTCGGCTTGACGGCCGATCGCAATGAGCGCGGAAGCGCTCTGCCTTGCGGGCGACGCTGCGCTCCTTTCTCTCGCGGTCGCGGGGGCGTTGCTCTCGAGAAGACCCTTCGCGGGAACGCTCGTCTACGGCGGTTCGCTCGTCGTCTCCGCGCTCCTGCTTGTCGTTGCGATCGATGCGCTCCTCTTTGGCGCGCGCGGCGAACCGCTCGTGCTGCCGCTCGGCCTGCCCTGGATCGGCGCTCATTTCCGCACCGACGCGATGTCGGCGTTCTTTCTCGTCGTCGTCAATCTCGGCGCCACGGCGGCGAGCCTCTACGGGCTCGGCTATGGCCGCGCGGAGCACGATCCGGAGCGCGTGCTGCCGTTCTTCCCCGCCTTCCTTGCCGGGATGAACCTCGTCCTCGTCGCCGACGACGCCTACGCCTTCCTGCTGTCGTGGGAGTTCATGTCACTCGCCTCCTGGGCTCTGGTGATGGCGCACCACCGCGAAGGTCAAAATACGCGCGCGGGTTACGTCTATCTCCTGATGGCAAGCTTCGGCACGCTTGCGCTGTTGCTCGCTTTCGCCTTGCTGGCGCGACCCGCCGGCAGCTACGCTTTCGACGCCATGCGGGCGGCGGGGCCACCGCCCGGCGTCGCCGGCCTCGCCTTCCTGTTGGCGCTGATCGGAGCGGGGTCAAAGGCCGGGATCGTGCCGCTGCACGTTTGGCTGCCGCTCGCCCATCCTGCCGCGCCAAGCCATGTCTCCGCGCTCATGAGCGGGGTCATGACGAAGGTCGCCGTCTATGGCTTCGTCCGGATCGTGTTTGATCTCGCGGGACCGGCGAGTTGGTGGTGGAGCGTTCCGGTTCTCACGGTCGGCGCCGGCTCCGCGTTGCTCGGCGTGATCTACGCCTTGATGCAACACGACCTCAAGCGCCTGCTCGCCTACCACACGGTCGAGAACATCGGCATCATCTATATCGGACTTGGCCTCGCTTTGGGGTTCAAGGTGTTCGGCATGCCGGCCGCCGCTTCGCTTGCGCTGACGGCGGGGCTTTTGCACGTGTTCAATCATTCCCTCTTCAAGAGCCTCCTGTTCTTCGGCGCCGGCGCCGTGTTGTCCGCGACCGGCGAGCGCGACATGGAGCGGCTCGGCGGCCTCATTCACACCATGCCAGGAACGGCGTTCTTCTTCCTGGTTGGCTGCGTCGCCATTTCGGCGTTGCCGCCCTTCAACGGATTTGTTTCCGAATGGCTGACGTTTCAGGCCATATTGCTGAGCCCGGCGTTGCCGTCCTGGGTGCTGAAGATATTGGCGCCCGCGGTCGGGGCCATGCTGGCGCTGTCGGCCGCGCTCGCCGCCGCCTGCTTTTGCAAGGCGTTCGGCATAACCTTTCTTGGACGGCCTCGAACCGAGGCGGTTTCGCGCGCGAGAGAGGCCGATCGCCTTGCCCTTGCCGCGATGGCGATTCTGGCGACGCTCTGCCTTCTCGTCGGCGTCCTTCCGGGTCTGGCGATCGACGCCCTCACCCAGGCGGCGCAAATCGCCGTCGGCGCCCACATGCCGACGCAGTCCTCGATCGCCTGGCTCTCGATTGCGCCGGTCGCCGAGAGCCGGAGCTCCTACAACGGGCTTCTCGTGTTCCTGTTCATCGCCCTGTCGGCCAGTTTGGCCGCAAGCTTCATCCACCGTTTCGCCTCCGCCGCGTTGCGGCGCGCTCCTGCGTGGGACTGCGGTTTTCCCGATCCGTCGCCCGCGACGCAATATTCAGCGGTAAGCTTCGCGCAGCCGATCCGGCGTGTGTTCGGCTCGGTCGCGTTCGTCGTTGAGGAGCGGATCGACATGCCGCGCCCGGGAGAGATGCGCCCCGCGCATCTCGATCTCAAACTCAGCGACCGGATCTGGAACGTCTTCTACATGCCGCTGATCCTGATCGTCGAGCGGGCGGCCGTGCAGTTCAACCGCCTGCAGTTCCTCTCCATCCGGCAGTACCTGAGCGTCGTGTTCGGCGCGCTGGTCATCCTTCTGGTCGTGCTCGCGTCATGGCCATGATCGTCGATCTCGTCTTCCAGCTCCTGCAGATGACTCTGGTCATCGCGGTCGCGCCGCTGTTGACGGGGGTGGTGCGCGCGACCAAGGCGCGCCTCACCCGCCGCCGCGGCCCGCCGCTCGTCCAGCCCTATCGCGATCTCGTGCGGCTCGCGCGCAAGGAGGCGATCGTCACCGACAGCGCCTCGTGGCTCTTTCGCTTCGTGCCCTACCTCGTGTTTGCGGCGACCTGGGTCGCAGCCGCCCTGGTGCCGACCTTCGCTACGGGGCTCCTGTTCTCGTGGTCGGCCGACCTCATCGTCATCATCGCGCTCCTGGGCGCGGCGCGATTTTTCCTCGCGCTCGCCGGGCTCGACGTCGGCACAAGCTTCGGCGGTTTAGGCTCGAGCCGCGAGGCCCTGTTCGGTGCGCTCGCCGAGCCGGCGATGATCGTCATCGTCTTCTCGCTCGCGCTCATCGCCGGCTCGACCCAATTGTCGACCGTGGCGGCTTATATGGCCTCAGGCGTCGCCGGCCTGCGCGTCACGCTCGGCATGGCGCTGGTCGCGCTGATCATCGTCGCGCTCGCCGAGAACGGCCGCATTCCCGTCGACAACCCGGCGACCCACCTCGAGCTCACGATGGTGCACGAGGCGATGATCCTGGAATATTCGGGCCGGCATCTCGCCGTGATCGAGCTCGCCGCCATGCTGAAGCTCGCGCTCTACATCTCGCTGATCATTTGCGTCTTCGTTCCCTGGGGCCTCGCGATCGCCGACGCGAGCGTCGCCGACCGCATTTTCGGCGCGATCGCCTATGTCGTGAAGCTTTTGGCCGCCGGCGTGGCGCTCGGCGTGTTCGAGACCAGCATCGCCAAGATGCGCGTCTTCCGCGTGCCGGACTTCGTCGGCGCGGCGCTGATGCTCGGCTTTCTCGGCGCGCTTCTGCTGTTCGTGTCCAGGACGCTGAAATGAAAGGCCTCGCCTTCGACGTCTCGCATCTGCTCGCCGGCGGCCTCGTGCTGGTGAGTTTCATGCTGCTCTACCAGGACCGCCTCTATGCGCTGCTCAACACATTCGCCCTCCAGGCGGTCGTGCTGTCGCTCTCGGTCGCCTGGCAGGCCTATGTTCAGGATGCGGATCATCTCTACGTAACCGCCTTCATCGCCTTCGCCTTCAAGGCGATCATCATCCCGATCGCGCTCCATCGCATCATCGTCCAGCTCGGCATCCACCGCGACGTCGAAAACGTCGTCGGCGTCGGGCCGACCATGATGGCCGGCCTCGCGCTCGTCGCGCTCTCCGAAGTCGTGATGCTGCGCATCGCCAGCGACGCCGACGTGCTCGCCCGCGAGGACCTCGCCTTCGCTCTGTCGGTCGTGCTGCTTGGTCTCCTGATGATGGTGGTGCGGCACAACGCCGTGTCGATGGTGGTCGGCTTCATGTCGCTCGAGAACGGGCTCATTCTCGCCGCCGCGGGCGCGAAGGGCATGCCACTGGTGGTCGAGGTCTCGGTCGCCTTTTCGGTGCTGGTGGCGCTGGTGGTGATCGGCGTGTTCCTCTTCCGCATCAGCGAGCGGTTCGAGTCGATCGACGCCGAGGCGCTCGACAGTTTCAGGGGAAGCCGATGAGCTTCGCGCCGGACGCGACCATCGTCCTCCTCGCTCTGCCGGCGGCGGCGGCGGCGCTGCTCGCCGTCCTGCCGTCCTATCGCCTGTCCGCCGCGCTGAACGTGGCCGCCGCTCTCGCGGCCTTCGTCGCCTCGGCGTCCCTGTTCGTCTCGGCGCCGCCCCCGAACGCGTACATCCTGATCGACGACCTCAACGTCGTCTTCATCGTGCTCAACACCTTCATCGGCTTCACCGCGAGCGTGTTCAGCGCCACCTACATCGCCCACGAGATCGAGACCGGACGTCTGACGCCTGATCATCTGCGCTTCTATCACGCGATGTATCAGTTCCTGCTGTTCTCGATGAACCTCGCGCTGATCGCCAACAACATCGGCCTCATGTGGGTGGCGATCGAACTGGCGACGCTGACGACGGTGCTGATGGTCGGCATCTACCGCACCCAGGCGGCGATCGAGGCGGCGTGGAAATATTTCATCCTCGGCAGCGTCGGCATCGCGCTCGCCCTGTTCGGAACGATTTTAATCTACATGGCGGCGCAGCCGGTGGTCGGCGAAGGCGTTCCGGCCATGCTGTGGACGAGCCTGATCGCGCATGCGCCGCAGTTCGACCCGCCGCTGCTCGACCTCGCCTTTGTGTTTCTGCTGCTCGGCTACGGCACCAAGGTCGGCCTCGCACCGCTGCACGCCTGGCTTCCGGATGCGCACGCGGAGGGGCCGACGCCGATCTCCGCGGTCCTCTCCGGCCTGCTGCTCAACGTCGCGCTCTACGCCGTGCTGCGCTTCAAGCTTCTGCTCGACGCCAACGCGCACGCGCTGGCGCCGGGACCGTTGATGGCGACGCTCGGCCTCGTCTCGGTCGTGTTCGCCGCGTTCATGCTTTATCGCCGCCGCGACGTGAAGCGGATGTTCGCCTATTCGTCGATCGAGCACATGGGGATCATCGTGTTCGCCTTCGGCATGGGCGGGCCGCTGGCCAATTTCGCCGGGCTGCTGCACATGACGATGCACTCGCTGACCAAGTCGGCGATCTTCTTTACCGTCGGCCATATCGCGCAAGCCAAGGGAACGCAGAAGATCGCCGACATCCGAGGCCTGACCGTCTCCCACCCGGCGCTCGGCTGGAGCCTGGTTGTCGGCGTTTTCGCCATCGCCGGGCTACCGCCGCT
>NZ_JBKQOT010000778.1:0-5589 GCF_052145395.1 Roseiarcus sp. | reverse complement strand
CCTCGCGGGCGCCGAGGCCGACGCCGCGGCGCCGCCGGAAAGTTGGCCGAGGAGCGCGCCGATTGACACCGTTTGCCCGGTTTCCGCGGCGATCTCGCTCAGCACGCCGGCGCCCGGCGCGTTCACTTCGAGCGTCACCTTGTCGGTTTCAAGCTCGACCAGCGGCTCGTCGGCGCGCACCGCCTCGCCCGCTTTCTTGAACCACTTGCCGACGGTCGCTTCGGTGATCGATTCGCCAAGCGTCGGGACACGGATTTCAATCGCCATTCGTTTCGCGCCGCGAGGCGCCCTTCTTCATCAGGGTGTTACGGAATCGATCGGGGCGAGCGGCAGGCTCGGCCGCACCGCGATCGCGGGCATGGGGAAGATTTCGTAGGAAAAGCCGGCTTTCGACAGGATCGCCGGGTCAGAAGCCAGCATCGCCTCGAGCGCGTCTCGCGACGGCGCCTCGATGATCGCGACGCCGTAGGCGCCCGCCGGGTCGGCGACCGGCCCCATCGCGATCACCACGCCGATCTCGACCCTCGGCGTCCAATATTCGCGATGCCGGCGCATCACCAGCCCTTCGTCCGCCGACATGTCGGAGAGAAACGTCGGCCGCGGAGGCTTCAGCTTGCACAGGAAATGCGACATCGGACCCGCCAAGCGTCAGGCGAAGCACTCGTCAAGAAAGGCCTTGAGCTGGGCGAGGTGTTTCGACATCAGGCCTGTCGCGGTCGCCGCCGCAGCCGGACGTCCGGCGTAGCGCGCGCGCTTCGACTTGCCGCCGACCTGGCCGAGCACCCACTCCATGTACGGCTCGACGAAGAACCAGGCGCCCATGTTCTTGGGCTCCTCCTGGCACCAGACGACCTCGGCCTTTTTGAAGCGGGACAGATGGCGGACCATCTGCTTCAGCGGGAACGGGTAGAGCTGCTCGCAGCGCAGGAGGTAGATGTCGTCGATCCCGCGCTTCTCGCGCTCTTCGTAGAGGTCCCAGTAGACCTTGCCGGACGAAATCACGACACGGCGGATCTTGTCGTCCTTGGCGAGCTTGATCTTCTCGTTCTTCCACGTCTCGGCCTTGTCAAGCAGGATTCGATGGAAGGCGGTGCCGGGCGCGAGGCGGTCGAGAGGCGACACCGCCCGCTTGTTGCGCAGCATCGACTTCGGCGTCATGAGGATCAGCGGCTTGCGGAACGGCCGCTTCAACTGCCTTCTCAGCACATGGAAGAGGTTCGCCGGGGTCGTGATGTTGACGACCTGCATGTTGTCTTCGGCGCACAGCTGCAGGTAGCGCTCGAGCCTGGCCGAGGAGTGCTCCGGCCCCTGGCCCTCGTAGCCGTGCGGCAGCATGCAGACGAGCCCTGACATGCGCAGCCATTTGCGCTCGCCGGCCGAGACGAACTGGTCGAACACGACCTGCGCGCCGTTGGCGAAGTCGCCGAACTGCGCCTCCCAGACCGTAAGCGCGTTTGGCTCGGCGAGCGTGTAGCCGTATTCGAAGCCGAGCACAGCCTCTTCCGAGAGCATCGAGTTGATGACCTCGTAGCGCGCCTGCCCGTCGCGGATGTGGTTGAGCGGGATGTAGCGCGCCTCGGTCTGCTGGTCGATCAGCACGGAATGGCGCTGAGAGAAGGTGCCGCGCTCGACGTCCTGGCCCGACAGGCGAACCGGGAAGCCCTCGTCGAGCAGCGCGCCAAAGGCGAGTGCCTCGGCGGTCGCCCAGTCGATCCCTTCGCCGCTCTCGATCGCGCTGCGGCGACTGTCGAGGAAGCGAAGGATGGTCTTGTGGATCTCGAAGCCCTGCGGCGCCGCGGTGATGCGCTCGCCGATCTGTTTCAGCCGATCGACGTCGTAGCCGGTGTCGCCGCGGCGGTCGTCCTCGACCACGTCCTGCGACGCCTTGAAACCCGCCCAGCGTCCGTCGAGCCAGTCGGCCTTGTTGGGCATATAGGCCTGCCCCGCCTCGTACTCGGCCTCGAGCCGGTGGCGCCAATCGCCGCGCATTTTGTCGACCTCGCCCTGTGTGACGAGGCCTTCGGCGATCAGCTTGTCCGCGTAGATCTGCAGCGTGGTCGGATGCGAGCGGATCAGCCGGTACATGATCGGCTGAGTGAACGACGGCTCGTCGCCCTCGTTGTGGCCGAAGCGCCGGTAGCAGAACATGTCGATGACGACGGGTTTGTGGAACTTCTGCCGGTACTCGATCGCGACCTTGGCGCAGAACACCACCGCTTCCGGATCGTCTCCGTTGACGTGGAAGATCGGCGCCTCGATCAGCTTGGCCACGTCCGACGGATAGGGCGAGGAGCGCGAGTAGCGCGGATAGGTGGTGAAGCCGATCTGGTTGTTGACGATGAAGTGGAGCGAGCCGCCGGTGCGGTGGCCGCGGAGGCCCGAGAGGCCGAAGCATTCCGCCACCACGCCCTGGCCGGCGAAGGCCGCGTCGCCGTGAATGAGGAGCGGCAGAACCTTCGAGCGCTCGATGACGTCGCTCAGCTGGTCCTGCTTGGCGCGCACCTTGCCGAGCACCACCGGATCGACGATCTCGAGATGCGACGGGTTGGCGGTCAGCGAGAGGTGCACGTTGTTGCCGTCGAACTCGCGGTCCGACGAGGCGCCGAGATGGTACTTGACGTCGCCCGAGCCTTCGACCTCGTCGGGCGAGGCCGACCCGCCCTTGAACTCGTGGAAGATGACGCGGTGCGGCTTGCCCATCACCTGCGACAGCACGTTGAGGCGGCCGCGGTGGGCCATGCCGAGGCAGATTTCCCGAAGGCCCAGTTGCCCGCCGCGCTTGATGATCTGCTCGAGCGCCGGGATCATCGCCTCGCCGCCGTCGAGGCCGAACCGCTTGGCGCCGGTATATTTAATGTCGAAGAAGTTCTCGAAGCCTTCCGCCTCGACCAGCTTCGACAGGATGGCGCGCTTGCCTTCGCGGGTAAACTGGATTTCCTTGTCCGGCCCCTCGATGCGCTCCTGGATCCAGGCCTTCTCTGCCGGATCGGAAATGTGCAGGAACTCGAAGCCGATCGTTCCGCAATACGTGCGGCGCAGGATCGCCAGCATCTCGCGCACGGTCGCGTATTCGAGGCCGAGCACGTGGTCAATGAAGATCTTGCGGTCGTAGTCGGCCTCGCTGAAGCCGTAGGTCGCCGGATGGAGCTCCTCGTGGTCCTTCTGCGGCTCGAGGCCGAGCGGATCGAGGTTGGCGTGCAGATGACCGCGCATACGGAAGGCGCGGATCATCATGATCGCGCGCACCGAGTCGCGGGTGGCGCGCTGGATCTCGCCTTCGCTCGCCGGCGCGGCCGGCCCGGCTTCGGCCGCCTTGGCGCGGATCTTGTCGCCGAGCGCTTTTTCCGTCGCCGGCCAGTCGCCGTCGAGGGCGTTGATCAGGTCCCCCTTGGGCGTCTGCGGCCAATTCGGCTTCTTCCACGACGCGCCGGTCGCGGTCTTGGACACGCTCGCCGGGTCGTCGCCAAGGCTTCCGAAAAAGTCGCGCCAGCCGGGCTCGACCGACATCGGGTCCTTTTCGTACTTCGCCTGCAACGCCTCGATGTAGGCGCTGTTGGCGCCATAGAGGAACGAGGTCTGTAGCAGCGCCTGGTTGACGTCCTGGCGGGTCATGGATCGCGTTCCCTTGCTTGGCTCACTTGCCGTTCAACAGCTCGACCAGCGTCTTGCCGAGGCGGGCGGGCGAGGGCGAGACGCAAACGCCGGCGGCTTCCAGCGCCGCAATCTTGTCCGCGGCAGTGCCCTTGCCGCCGGCGATGATTGCGCCCGCATGGCCCATGCGGCGCCCGGGAGGCGCGGTGACGCCGGCGATGAAGCCGACCACCGGCTTCTTGCGGCCGCGCTTCGCCTCGTCCGCTAGGAACTGGGCCGCGTCCTCCTCGGCCTGGCCGCCGATCTCGCCGATCATCACGATCGACTTGGTGTTCGGGTCGGCGAGGTACATCTCGAGCGCGTCGACGAAATCGAATCCCTTGATCGGATCGCCGCCGAGGCCGACCGCGGTCGTCTGGCCGAGACCCACCTGCGTCGTCTGGAACACGGCCTCGTAGGTCAGCGTGCCCGAGCGCGAAACGATGCCCACGCTGCCCCTGGAGAAGATGTTGCCCGGCATGATGCCGATCTTGCATTCGCCGGCCGTCATTACGCCGGGGCAGTTCGGGCCGACAAGAATCGACTTCGAGCCCGTGAGCGCTCGTTTGACGCGCATCATGTCGAGCACCGGGATGCCCTCGGTGATGCAGACGATCAGGGGCACTTCGGCGTCGATCGCCTCGCAGATCGCGTCGGCGGCGCCCGGCGGAGGCACATAGATCACGCTCGCGTCGGCGCCGGTCTTCTCGCGCGCCTCCTTGACCGTGTCGAAAACCGGTAGGCCGAGATGGACTCCGCCGCCCTTGCCGGGGCTGACGCCGCCGACCAGCTTGGTGCCGTAGGCGATCGCCTGCTCGGAATGGAACGTGCCGTTCTTGCCGGTGAAGCCCTGGGTTATGACCTTGGTGTGTGCATTGACGAGGATGGACATGTCGGACTTTCGCAGTGAGATGTGGGGATGGCCTGAGCGAATTTCAGCGGCCTTGAGATCAGGCCGCCGCCTTCACCGCGTTGACGATCTTCTGCGCCGCGTCGTCGAGGTCATCCGCCGGAATGACGTTGAGGCCGGACTCGCGGATGATCTTCTTGCCGAGGTCGACGTTGGTGCCCTCGAGGCGGACGACCAGGGGCACCTTGAGGCCGACGTCCTTGACCGCGGCGATCACGCCTTCGGCGATGACGTCGCAGCGCATGATGCCGCCGAAGATGTTGATCAGGATGCCCTTCACGTTCGGGTCGGCGGTGATGATCTTGAACGCCGCGGTGACCTTCTCCTTCGAGGCGCCGCCGCCGACGTCGAGGAAGTTGGCCGGGCTCTCGCCGTAGAGCTTGATGATGTCCATCGTCGCCATGGCGAGGCCGGCGCCGTTGACCATGCAGCCGATCGTCCCGTCGAGCGTGATGTAGCTGAGGTCATGCTTGGACGCCTCAATCTCCTTGGCGTCCTCCTCCGACTCGTCGCGCAGCGCGACGATGTCAGGATGGCGGTAGAGCGCGTTGCCGTCGAACGACACCTTGGCGTCGAGCACGCGGAGCTGGCCGCTGGTCATGACGATCAGCGGATTGATCTCCAGCATCGACATGTCCTTGTTGACGAAGGCGGTGTAAAGCCGCGTCACAAGGCTCTCGATCTGCTTGGCGCCCTCGCCGGTGAGGCCGAGCGCCTTGGCCGCGGCGCGGCCGTGGTGGGGCATGATTCCGGTCGCCGGATCGACGGTGAAGCTGTGGATCTTTTCCGGCGAGTTGTGCGCCACGTCCTCGATGTTGACGCCGCCCTCGGTCGACACGACGAAGGAGATGCGGCTCGTCTTGCGGTCGACCAGCGCGGACAGGTAGAACTCCTTGTCGATGTTGGCGCCGTCCTCGATGTAGAGGCGGTTGACCTGCTTGCCGGCCGGGCCGGTCTGCACCGTCACGAGCGTCGAGCCCAACATCTGCTTGGCGAAGCTCTCGACCTCCTCGACCGACCGGGCGAGCCGCACGCCGCCCTTGTCGCCG
>NZ_JBKQOT010000777.1:0-14128 GCF_052145395.1 Roseiarcus sp. | reverse complement strand
CTCCGCGCTCGACGGATCGCCGAGCGGCCAGCGGCACATCGCTTCCTTGAGTTCGACGATGGTGACCCTGACCGACATGGGGAGCACGACGCTCTCGATTTCCTGCGGCTGGGCGTGCGCCAGCGCCTGCGGCTGCATGGCGAGCGCGGTCGCGCCGCGGACCATTCGGGCTGCGGGCGCCGGCGCGGCGCGAGGAGCAGCGACCGGGCGCGCGCTTTGCGCCGCGTGGGGCCGAGTCTGCGCTGCGCTCGGGGATTTCGCGCGACCCGCGAGCCCGAGCCGATGCACTTTTCCGATCACGGCGTTGCGGGTCAAGCCGTGACCGAGAAGGCTCGCGATCTGGCTGGCGCTCTTGCCCTCCAACCAGGCCTGCCGGAGCTGCTCCACTCGTTCGTCCGTCCAAGACATTGTCGCCTCGCTCGTTCCTGTCCTTGTCAAGAGCGCGGTCCTCCACGGAATCCGGCACCGACGCCCGACGACGCGCTACGTCGGGCGAAACGTGAACCATCTCGCTTTCTGAAGCCCTCACCACGATATCTCGTGGCCATCGAGGAAGAGGCTACACTACTCGTTGAATCGCGCGCAAGAGTCGCAGCGGGCGCGACCCCAGGCTTTTCAACAGCTCTCCGCGTCCGGGTTCGGTCATTGCGGCTTTCGGCGCGGCTTTCGGCGGCCGATTGGCTGAGTCGGGTCAAAGCCTTAGCGGCTGTCGGCGCGGGCGGGACTGCGCGCGAATATTTTTCGCCCGACTTGCCCACATTTGACCAATTCCGGGCGCTTCCGCTATATTTGCGCCATGTCTGCGGCCGCCCGAGCGGGGCGGCGTTTTTATTTTACGTTCCCTCCGGACGGGCGGGAAGACGAACCGGGACAGGGAGTTCGTAACGTGGATTCCATTGAGGCGACTTCTGCGATCGTTCCGACCTATGCGCGAGCGAACGTCGCCTTCGAGCGCGGGGAAGGGTGCTGGCTCATTTCGACAACCGGCGAGCGCTACCTCGACTTCGGGGCGGGCATTGCGGTCAGCTCCGTCGGACACGCCCATCCCCACATGGTGGAAGCCCTGACCCGTCAGGGCTCGAAGCTCTGGCATGTCTCGAACCTGTACCAGAACCCGGAGGGGGAGCGGTTCGCCCGCCGCCTGGCGGACGCGACCTTCGCCGATCTCGTCTTCTTTACCAATTCCGGGGCTGAGGCCAACGAGGCCGCGATCAAGATGGCGCGCCGGCGGCAATGGATCGGCGACCATCCCGAGCGCTTTAGGGTGCTGACCTTCGAGGGCGCTTTCCACGGCCGCACGCTCGCCACCATAGCCGCCGGCGGGCAGAAGAAATACCTCGAGGGCTTCGGCCCGAAGGTCGAAGGCTTCGACCAGATCCCGGTCGGCGACCTCGCGGCGGTCGAGGGCGCGATCGGCCCGGAAACGGCCGCCATCATGATCGAGCCGATCCAGGGCGAGGGCGGCGTGCGGGCGATCCCGCCTGCTTTCCTCAGGGGCTTGCGCGAAATCTGCGACCGTAACGGACTGCTGCTGATCTTCGACGAGGTCCAGACCGGCATCGGGCGCACCGGACGTTTCTTCGCCTACGAGCACGTCGGCGTCCATCCCGACATCCTCACCACCGCCAAGGGCATCGGCGGCGGATTCCCGATGTCGGCCTGCCTCGCCACGGCCGATGCGGCGCGCGGCCTCACCGTCGGCGTGCACGGCACGACCTTCGGCGGCAATCCGCTCGCGATGGCGATCGGCAACGCCACCCTCGACATTGTGCTCGCTGCCGGATTCCTGGAGCAAGTCGCCGAGCGCGGCCTCCTATTGCGCCAGCGTCTGGCCGAACTGAAGGATCGCTACCCCGGCGTGATCGAGGAGGTGCGCGGAGAAGGACTTATGGTTGGGCTCAAGCTCAGGATTCCCCCGGGCGATTTCGCCACGGCGGCGCTCGGGAAGAGGCTCCTGGTCATTCCCGCCGGCGACAACGTCGTGCGGATCGTGCCGCCGCTCATCGTCTCCGAGGAGGAGATCGCCGAGGGAGTCCGGCGGCTCGCCGCCGCCTGCGCCGCGGTCGAGGAGCGCCTCACCGTCGCCATCAACTGACCAAACGCATGAACGCTGCCGTCCAGACCGCTCCGCGGCATTTTCTCAGTCTCATCGACCTGTCGGCCGGCGAGCTTCGCCGCATCCTCGATATGTCGAGAACGATCAAGCGCAGCCGCGCCAAGGGCGCCCCGTCCGAGTGGCGCCCGCTCGCCGGCAAGACGCTGGCGATGATCTTCGATCGCCCGTCCACCCGCACCCGCGTCTCGTTCGACGTCGGCATGCGGGAACTCGGCGGCGAAACGATCATGCTGACCGGCGCCGAAATGCAACTCGGCCGCGGCGAGACCATCGCCGACACCGCCCGCGTGCTGTCGCGCTACGTCGAGGCGATCGTCGCCCGCATCCTGAGCCAGGACGAGATGTTCGAAATGGCTGCGCACGCGACCGTGCCGGTGATCAACGGACTGACCAAGCAGTCGCATCCTTGCCAGGTGATGGCCGACATATTGACTTTCGAGGAATGGAGGGGACCGATCAGAGGCCGCAAGATCGCGTGGAGCGGTGACTCCAACAACGTCCTGTCCTCCTGGATCGACGCGTCTGCGCGCTTCGATTTCACCCTCGACATCGCTTGCCCGCGTGAACTGCAGCCGTCGGCGGAGCGGCTGGCCGCCGCCCATGCGGCCGGGGCGCGGATCAGGCTCGGCGACGACCCTAAGGCCGCGGTCAAGGACGCCACGGCCGTCATCTCGGATTGCTGGGTCTCCATGGGCGACGAGGACGAGGGGCGGCGGCACAACCTCCTCCAGCCCTACCAGGTCAACGCCGAGCTGATGAAGCGCGCGGCGCCGGACGCGATCTTCATGCATTGCCTTCCCGCCCATCGCGGGGAGGAGGTGACCGATGAGGTCATCGACGGTCCGCAGTCCGCCGTGTGGGACGAGGCCGAGAATCGGCTGCACGCGCAAAAAGGCGTGCTGGCCTGGTGCCTGGGCGTCGAGCCGTGAGCGCCGCGGAACGCGCGGCCTCGACGAATGTCGTCGACGACGTCGTTCTGCCGTTCGCGGTCGACGCGCTGAGCACGCGCGGCCGCCTGGTGAGGTTCGGGTCCGCGATCGACCATCTGCTCAAGCGCCACGACTATCCGGAGCCGGTGTCCAAACTCGTCGCAGAAGCGGTGACGCTCGCCGTTCTGCTCGGCTCGACCCTGAAGCTGGAAGGGCGCTTCCAGCTTCAGACGAAGAGCGACGGGCCCGTCTCGATGCTGCTCGTCGATTTCGACGCACCGTCGAATTTCCGGGCGCTGGCCCGGTTCGACAGGGCGAGTGTCGCGCGCGCCGCCCCCGGGGACGATCTCCTCGGCCGAGGCCATCTTGCCTTCACCATCGATCCCGGCGGCGACATGACCCGCTATCAGGGCGTCGTCGCCCTGGAGGGGCAGGGGCTGGAAGACGCAGCGCACCACTATTTCGAGCGGTCGGAGCAGATCCCGACGCTGGTGCGGCTCGCGGTCGGCGAGACGGTGGCGCCCGGCGGCCGGGCGTGGCGAGCGGGGGGCCTGATCGTCCAGTACCTTCCCGCTGCAGGCCCTCGCCGCCGGGCGGATTTCCACCCGGGCGATGCGCCGGAGGGCACGGCTCTCCACTCGGTCGACGAGGACGACGCCTGGACCGAAGCCCAGGCGCTGTCGGCGACCACCGAGGCGCACGAGCTGATCGACCCGACCCTGTCGAGCGAGCGTCTGCTCTATCGGCTGTTCAACGAGCGCGGGGTGCGGGTGTTCGAACCGACGCCGCTGGCCTGCGTCTGCCGCTGTTCGGCGGAAGGCGTGGACGCGATGCTGCGCAGCTTCCCGCCGGAAGAGATCCGGCACATGATCGGAGACGACGGCATGATCGGCGTCACCTGCGAGTTCTGCTCGGTGAAGCGCGTGTTTCATCCCTCGGACTACGGCGTCGAACGCCAATGATCGATGAGGCGTTCAGGGCGCGGCTCGCGGCCGCTGCCGTGGCGGTGGAGGCCGAACTCGATGCGCGACTCTCGTTCGACCCGGCGCCGGGGGAACGCGCGCGTCCGCGGCGGCTCCTCGAAGCGATGCGCTATTCGACGCTGGGCGGCGGCAAGCGGCTCAGGGCCTTCCTGGTCATCGAAACGGCGCGGGCCATCGGGCGAGGCGACGCCGGTCCCGTCCGCGCTGCTGCGGCGATCGAGTGTCTGCACGCCTACTCGCTGATCCACGACGACCTTCCGGCGATGGACGACGACGACTTGAGACGCGGCCGCCCGACCGCCCATCGCGCCTTCGACGAGGCGACCGCGATCCTCGCCGGCGACGCGCTGCAGACGCTCGCCTTCGAGATCCTGGCCGATCCGCTCACGGACGCGAGCGCCGAGACTCGGGCCGCGCTCTGCGCCGGCCTCGCCCGCGCCGCCGGGCTCGCCGGCATGGTCGGCGGCCAGATGGTCGACGTCGAGGCCGAGACTTCGGCGACGCCGTTGTCGACAGAGGAAATCGTGCGCCTGCAGGCGATGAAGACGGGGGCGCTGATCCGGTTCAGCGTCGAGGCCGGCGCCCGGCTCGCCGGCGCGGGCGAGCCGGGCTTCGCCGCGCTCTCGACCTATGGCGCGGCCATCGGCGCGGCGTTCCAGATCGCCGACGACCTGCTCGACGCCGAGGGCGACACCGCGACGTTGGGCAAGCGCGCCGGCAAGGACGCCGGCCGGCACAAGGCGACGCTCATTGCGGCGCTGGGACTTGTGGGCGCGCGCCGCGAGCTTGCCGCTTTCGTGGCGAAAGCGAAGGCGGCGGTCGACGCGGCGGGACTCGGCGACCGCGGCGATGTCCTGAGGGCGACGGCCGAATTCGTCGCAACGCGGAAAAACTGACCGCGGAGCGAGGCGCATTCGGGCGCCATCCGGCGTCATTCAGCGGGCGTTCGGCATGCGTTCGACAGGCGTTCGGCGCTGGATTTGCCCCTCTTATTCACCCGTGTTTCGTGACTTTTCAATGCGTTACACTTGAGTTTGCGGAAAAATCTATTCGCGCAAATTCTCTTCCTCATCCGGCTCCCGGGGTAAGCGCTCGCGTCACTCGGGACGACGGCGATCCGCTTGCGCTTCGTCTGAAGCTCGCATAAAGGGATCATACCAATATTTCTGTTTTTCCGCAACTAGGATTCGCGCCGATCGCCATTCAAACGAGTGGGAGAGCGCCGGCACCGTGTTTACCCAACTTTTAAAGACGCTCCCGCTTTTATTTCGGGATTGTCCTTTATTAGCTTTCTCGCAAAGGCAAAATCGGAATTTTTATCTATAATATACCGATGCTACCAGTGCAATTGTAGAGAGTTGTAAAAATCGACATTACAATCGTTCGATTCAATCGGAAGTCCCTTAGTAAGCCTCTCGTTCATTAACTCAAAAGCTGCGCATGTGTCCTTCATTTGTTTCAGCTTGTCACTAACTTCTCTGAAAGTTAATAGTCCTTGAACGGCCTTTGCTTGTAATTCCGCTCTGTACCGGTTCATAAGCTGCCTGTTTTCCTCAATTCCCGCTGATATAATCGAAGGGCAGTAGGCACAAAGAGTCAGCTCGGCTGATAAAGGCAAATGTATTTGTATTCCTTTCTGGTCAAAACCTAGATTGCCGTATGGCCCAAAATCCAGACTGTTATGCCTGACGACCGGGTTATCTCCAATATAGAACGTCCTACCTTGTGCTGCGCGAACAAGAAATATATCCTTCTTGCCAATCACTTCAGCGAAAGTTCCTATTTTGCGCGGCAAATCACGAAGGTGTAACATCTTCAACGTGTCTTCTGTGAGAGGCGACCACCCCTCTATATCTTCCATACGCGACCCCGTCGATTCAACTCGTTGTTTGATTGCGGCGTCCATTTCAACAAATACTTCTCGCGTTGATTTCACACGAAGGAACTGAAAGGCGATCAAAAACGAGAGATCGGCAATTTCGTCAGGTAGGTATTCAAGCCTTTGATTTTCGACGATCCTTGAGTACCGGGGAGGATCATTTGTTCGATTTTGGTAGCAATATTCTCAACAATTACAATGTAATCGTCAAGCTGGAACTAATTGAATCGTCGTTCAGACATTATAGTCTTGATCGATGTTACGAACTGTTTATCCTCGCGCTTATCGTACACCGAAACGTGTTCCTTTGGCACATTGGAAAGAAATTGGCGAAGCACGAAGCGAGGTACATAATGATGTGTTTCCGCGGCCATGATAATGCGTTTCCGTACCTGAGATCGAACACCGCCTTCATTTCTCCAGATCGGATAAGCCGCCAATCAAGGCCTGGGCGATCATCGAAGGCCGTCGGAGGGTTCAGGCGGCGCGACCTGATTTCATCCATGCTTTAGCGCGCCTCGGCGGCCGGATCGTCGGCGCCGACGAGATAGCCGAGGCCGCGCGCAGTCTTGATGATGTCGACGCCGAGCTTCTTGCGCAGTCGGCCGATGAACACCTCGATGGTATTGGAATCGCGGTCGAAATCCTGCTCGTAAAGATGCTCGACGATCTCGGTCCGGGAAATGATCCGCCCCGCGTGGTGCATGAGATACGACAGCAGCCGGTACTCATGGCTGGTGAGCTTTACCGGTTGGCCGTTGACCGTGACGCGCCCCGCCCGGGCGTCGAGCCGCACCGGACCGACCTGCAGGTCGCTCGACGCGTGGCCGGCCGCGCGACGCAAGAGAGCGCGCAGACGGGCGAGAACCTCCTCCATGTGGAAGGGTTTGGCGACGTAGTCGTCGGCCCCGGCGTCGATGCCCTGGACCTTGTCGCTCCACCGGTCGCGCGCGGTCAAAATCAGAACCGGCATCGTCCGTCCCGCCTTGCGCCAGGCTTCGAGCACGGAGATGCCGTCGCGCTTCGGCAGGCCGATGTCGAGAACGACCGCGTCGTAAGGTTCGGTGTCGCCCTGGAACCATCCCTCTTCGCCGTCGAACGCACGGTCGACGGCGTAGCCCGCCGCTTCGAGCGCCGAGGCGATCTGGCGGTTGAGATCGCGATCGTCTTCGACAACCAAAAGTCGCATTCGGGCTACTCTTCCTTGACCGGGCCGTCAGTTCTTGACGGGCTGCTCATGAGCGTCATGCCCCTCCTTGGGCTCGTGGGCATCGCGTGGCGGGGTTTCGTGGGCGTCGCGCGACGGCCGTGCGATCGGCTTCCCGGTTCCGGCGTCCATCTCAACGTGGATGAGCTTGCCGTCGCGATGGAGAAGGGTGATCTCATAGACAAAATCGTCGCCGCTGAGGCAGAGCTTGGCCGAAAGAGCTTCGGCCTTGCGCTGCTGTGCGGCGAATTTGAGCGCGGCATAGGGTTCGAGAAGCTTGTGGGCCTTGACCTGGTCGCGAGTATCGGAGGCGCTGAGGCAAACGGGCTTCGTAGCGGGGGCGTGCGACTCCGCCTCTGCGGCTTCTGCGGCGTGTGCGCCAAAACTCGACATCGCGATGAAGGCGACCGCGGCGCGACTGACAGTAGCGAGCGCGGCCATGACGAAGTCCCTGTTCCAGACGGCGCCCAACATCTTCGCTTTGGCGGCTGAATGCAATGTGAATGAGCGGCGCCCGCGGCCGCGCGCCGTTGAATGGGCGGACGTTTCGGCGCATGAACCCGGGCATGCCTCCCATGCGCCTGATCCTGCGCCTTTCGGCCCTCCTGCTTGCGGCGGCGGCCTCCCCCGCGGACGCTCTCGTGGGGGCGGCGCCGGACGGGCGGTTCGCCGACCGGGTGGCGATGGTGCTGATGCGAGGCTCAGGCGAGGCGGGGTTCTGCTCGGCCCTCGTGCTCGATTCGCGGACATTGCTGACCGCCGCCCACTGCCTCCGGCCTGTCCGCGACATGGCGGTGCATTATCGCGACGCGTCAGGGGCCCCGATCGTCATACCGGTCGAATCCGCCGTCGCTCACCCGCTATACCGCCCGGACGCGATCCGGGCGCGCGTCGAATCGATCGACGTCGCGCTCGTCCGGACCGCCCGGCCGCTCGACGCGCGCTTTGTCGGCGCGTCGCTTGCCACCGGCGACGGTCCGGCCGTCGGAGAGCCGGTCATCTTGACTGGTTACGGTTCGACCCGCGAAGGGGACTGGAAATCGGGCGGGAGCTTACGCAGCGTGACCCTTGCGGTGCGTGAGCCCGCCTCGACGGTGCTCGTGTGGGCGGCCGAACCCGAAGGCCGGGTCGCCGGCGCCTGCTCGGGCGATTCCGGCGCGCCGATCTGGTCCGAGGACGGCGCGACCGCCGTCGCCATTGCCGCCTGGGCGCAGGCGCCGCGCGGACGCGGCTGCGGCGGCCTCACTCAGGGTCCGCGTCTTGCGCCGCTCCGGACGTGGATCGAAGAGACGAGGCGGGATCTTGGTCGGGAGCGGTAGCGCGCCTACTGCGCGTGCGCCTCCAGCGCCTCCTTGATCTCGTCGAGAACCTTCGGATCCTCGATCGTCGCCGGAGTCGCCCACGTTTCGTGGTCGGCAATTTTCTTCATCGTGCCGCGCAGGATCTTGCCGGAGCGCGTCTTCGGCAGGCGCGAGACCACGAGGGCGATCTTGAACGCCGCCACCGGGCCGATCTTGTCGCGCACCAGCTTGACGACCTCCTTCTCGATCTCCTCGTTCGGCCGGGTGACGCCGGCCTTGAGCACGATGAAGCCGCAGGGCTGCTCGCCCTTGATCTCGTCCTTGATGCCGAGCACGGCGCATTCGGCGACGTCCGGATGGGCGGCGACGACCTCCTCCATGCCGCCGGTCGACAGCCGGTGGCCGGCGACGTTGATGATGTCGTCGGTCCGGCCGAGGATGGTGAGATAGCCGTCCTCGTCGATCGTCCCGGCGTCGGCGGTCTTGTAGTAGCCGGGGAACTCCTTGAGGTAGCTTTCCCTCATCCGCTCGTCCTGCCGGTAGAGCGTCGGCAGGCAGCCGGGGGGCAGCGGCAGTTTGATCACGATCGAGCCCATCTTGCCGACCGGGACCGGGTGACAGGCTTCGTCGACGATCTCGACCGCATATCCAGGCATCGGCACAGTCGGCGAACCTGGCTTGATCGGCAGGATGCCGAGGCCCACCGGATTGGCCGCGATCGCCCAGCCGGTCTCGGTCTGCCACCAATGATCGACCACCGGCACGCCGAGCACCTTTTCCGCCCACTCGACGGTGTCCGGGTCGGCGCGCTCGCCGGCCAGGAACAGGGTGTGCATGGAGGTGATGTCGTATTTCTTCAGCAGCGCCGCCTGCGGATCTTCCTTGCGAACAGCGCGGAAAGCCGTCGGCGCGGTAAAGAAGGCGCGGACCTTGTATTCCTCGATAACCCGCCAGAACGCCCCGGCGTCCGGCGTGCCGATCGGCTTGCCTTCGTAGAGAACGGTCGTGCAGCCGTGCAACAGGGGCGCATAGACGATGTAGGAATGGCCGACCACCCAGCCGATGTCGGAGGCGGACCAGTAGGTCTCGCCCGGCTTGACGTCGTAGAGCGCCGACATCGTCCACTTCAGGGCGACGATATAACCGCCAATGTCGCGCACTACGCCCTTCGGCACGCCGGTCGTGCCGGACGTATAGAGAATGTAGAGCGGGTCGGTCGCCGCGAGATCGGCGCAGGCCGCGCGCTTTCCGGCGGCCTTGGCGGCCTCGACCAGCCCCTTCCAGTCGTGGTCGCGCTCCGGATTCATCCGCGCTTCGATCTGTGGCCGCTGGAACACGACGACCGACTGCGTCTTGGCCTTGGACAGGCCGATCGCCAGGTCGAGCAGGGGCTTGTATTCGACGATACGGCCGGGTTCGATGCCGCAGCTCGCAGTCAGGATCACCTTCGGCTCGGCGTCGTCGATCCGCGTCGCCACCTCCTTGGCGGCGAAGCCGCCGAACACCACAGAATGCACCGCGCCAATCCGGGCGCAGGCGAACATGGCGACGAGCGCCTCGGGGATCATCGGCATGTAGATCAGAACGCGATCGCCCGCGGCGACGCCGAGGTCCTGCAGGACGGCGGCGAGCGCCGCGGTCTCACCGAGCAGCTCTCGGTAGGAAACCGTCCGCTTCGTTCCCGTCACCGGGCTGTCGTAGTAGATGGCCGCCTGGTCGCCGCGCCCGCCTTCCACGTGACGGTCGATGGCGTTGTAGCAGGCGTTGACGCGCGCGTCCGGGAACCACCGCCCGTACACGCCGGCTTCGGGATCGAAAATCCGCTCGGGCGCCTTGATCCAGGAAATCTCGCGCGCAGCCTCAGCCCAAAAGGCTTGCGGATCGGCGAGCCACTGATCATAGGTCTGCCTATAGCCGCTCATTCGTTTCGCTCCCTTTGCCCCGAGGTCGTTAGAAGTGGGCGCGATTTTCGCGCTCCAGGCCTTTGAACGCAACGCTGGCGCGCTAACACTAACGGCCTATGCCCCCTTTCGCGGCGGGCATGTGTGGAGCGCAGGATGTCGGGCGAACTGAACTTCTATCTCGTCGCCGTCCCTGCGGTGATCGTGCTCGGCCTGTCGAAAGGCGGTTTCACCGGCCTCAGCTCGCTTGCCATGCCGATGCTGTCGCTGGTGACGTCGCCGATCAGGGCCGCGGCGATCGTCCTGCCGGTCCTGATCGTGCAGGATTGGGTGAGCGTCTGGGCGTTCCGGCGCGACTTTTCGCCGCGGAACCTCATCATCCTCGTCCCGTCGTCGATGATCGGCATCGCAGCGGGCTGTCTGCTCGCGGCGCGGGTCAGCGAGGATGCGGTCCGGCTCGCGGTCGGCGTGATTTCGATCGCCTTCGTCTTCTACATGATCCTGCGCGACCGGCTCGGCCTCGCCGCGGTCGACAGGCCCGGCGTCCCGGGCGGCGTGCTGTGGGGTTCGCTCGCCGGATTCACCAGCTTTATCAGCCATGCCGGCGCGCCGCCGTTCCAGGTGTACGTGATGCCGCAGAATCTGAAGCCGCGCGTGTTCGCAGGAACAGCGACGATGTTCTTCGCCGCCGTGAACCTCATCAAGCTTCCGCCCTATTTCCTGCTCGGCCAGTTCAGCCGCGACAACCTTCGCGTATCCGCGGGGCTCATTCCCGTGGCCATCCTCTCGACTTTCGCCGGGGTCTGGCTCGTGCGCCGGGTCGACGCCAACCGGTTCTACGCCATCATCCTCGTCCTCACCTTCCTAATTGGAGTCAAGTTGACCTATGACGCTGTCCAGGCGCTCATCTAGTCCTACGGCGACGGCGCCTGCGACGGCTCGACACGGCCGGATCGTCGCGCAGGTCCCGGCCTTCGCGCTGGTCGGGGTGATCGGCTACATCGTCGACGCAGGGATTACCTACGCCGGCGCGCGCTATCTCGGCCTGTCGCCGGAGCTTGCCCGTCCGCCGGGCTTCATCGTCGCCACGATCGTGAATTTCCTGCTCAATCGCGCGATCACCTTCCGCGGCTCGAGCGCGCCGTTCTGGCGCGCGTTCGTGCGCTACTGGGTGGTCGCCTCGGGCGGGCTCGCCGTGAACTACGCGGTCTATTCCGCTTGCGTCCAGCTTGCGCCCCGGTTCGGGATCGCCGTCGCGCCGGCCGTTCTACCGCTCTTCATCGCGGTCGGGGTGGGCTTCGCCATGGTCGTGACCTTTCTCGGGTTCCGCTTTTTCGCCTTTCGATAATCTCGGCCCGCAACCCCTCCCCAACGCCGCTGCGAGCGTTATGATGGCCGCGAGGCGCCGCAACTAAAGGCGCAACCGCCTCGATTCGCGGGTATCGTCGCCCGGTCGGGCGTCTGGGTCAGAGGAAGCCTATGTCTCAATCGTCATACGAAAGCGATCTCGATCGCAATTCCGCGAACTTCCAGCCGCTCACCCCGCTGACTTACCTCGAGCGCGCAGCGCTTGTGTTCCCAGACCGCCTGGCGATTGCGCATGCAGACCTTCGCCGCAACTATCGCGAATTCCACGCCCGGTCGAAGAAGCTCGCCTCGGCCCTGGCGAAGCGTGGGTTCGTTCGCGGCGACACGGTCGTGGCCATGCTCGCCAACACCCCCGCGATGCTCGAGTGCCATTACGGCGTTCCGATGTGCGGGGCGGTGTTGAACACCCTCAACACCCGGCTGGACGCCGCCACGCTCGCGTTCATGCTCGATCACGGCGAGGCCAAGGCGCTAATCGTCGACCGCGAATTTTCCGGCGTGGTCGCGGAGGCGTTGAGGCTCGCCAAGGTCCGCCCGCTCATCATCGACTACGACGACCCGGAATACGACGGTCCGGGCAAGCGGATCGGCGAGACGGAATACGAGGCCTTCGTGGCCGAGGGTGACGAGACTTACCAGCGCGCCTTCCCTCTCGACGAGTGGGACGCGATCGCCCTCAACTACACCTCGGGCACCACCGGCGACCCCAAAGGCGTCGTCTACCATCATCGCGGCGCGAGCCTGCTGGCGGTGGGCAACGTCGTCACCGCCGACATGGGCCGGCACCCCGTCTACCTCTGGACGCGGCCCATGTTCCATTGCAATGGCTGGTGTTTCCCGTGGTCGATCAGCGTCAAGGCGGGCGCGCACGTCTGCCTGAGGCAGGTGCGCGCCAAGACGCTCTACGACCTCATCGCCGAGCACAAGGTGACCCACCTCTGCGGCGCGCCGATCGTCATGTCGGTCCTGCTCAACGCGCGCGACAGCGAACGGAAGCCCCTGCCGCACGTTGTGCGCTTCTTCACCGCTGCGGCGCCGCCGCCGGCTGCAGTGCTCAAGGCGATGCGCGACGCGGGCTTCGAGGTCACCCACCTCTATGGCCTGACCGAGGTCTACGGGCCGTCGGTGGTCAACGACTGGAAGGACGAGTGGAACGCGCTCGACGGGGAGGAGCAGGCGCATCTCAAGGCGCGGCAGGGCGTGCGCTACCATGCGCTCGAAGACCTCGACGTCATGGACCCCGACACGATGGCGCCCGCGCCCGCCGACGGCCGGACGATGGGCGAGGTCATGTTCCGCGGCAACGTCGTGATGAAGGGCTACCTCAAGTACAAGCCTTCGACCGACAAGGCCTTCGCCGGCGGCTGGTTCCACTCCGGCGATCTCGGGGTCAAGCATCCGGACGGCTACATCCAGCTCCGCGACCGCGCGAAGGACATCATCATCTCGGGCGGCGAGAACATCTCCTCGATCGAAGTGGAGGACGCCCTGTTCGAGCATCCGGGCGTCCAGCTCGCCGCCGTGGTCGCGCGTCCGGACGAGAAATGGGGCGAGACGCCCTGCGCCTTCGTCGAAATGAAGCCGGGCCACACGGCGACTGCGGAGGAACTCGTCGCCTGGTGCCGCGAGCGCCTCGCGCATTACAAGTGCCCGCGCACGATCGTTTTCGCCGAGATCCCCAAGACGTCGACCGGCAAGGTCCAGAAGTTCGCCTTGCGCGAGCGCGCCAGGCAGCTCGGCCAGGATTCGGCCTGAGGCCATGCAAGCGGATCACTGGCCGACTTACTGCCGCGCGCTTCTGGCGGCGTCGGTCGCCTCCGCGGCCTCACGCTTTCCCGGCCGGGGCGAGGAAGCGCCGGAGCGGGTCCATGGCGTCCGCAAGACCTTGAAGGAGTCGCGCGCCCTGGCGCGGCTGTTTCTGCCGACCGTCGGCGAGCCGGCGCGGGTCACGATCGCCGCGCTCGCGGTGGTGCGGCGCAGGGTCGGACGCGCGCGCGATCTCGACGTCATGGAGAGCCGCCTCGAGCGCCTCGATCCGCCGCGGGAGATCGCCGAACCCCTCGGCCAGGCGATTGCGCGAGAGCGCGAAGCCGCCAAGCGCGCCCATACGCATTTCGCCACGGCGGCGTCGCGCGCCCAGCTCAACGCGATCGTCAAGCGGCTGGAAGGCTGGGACCTCGGCCACGTCGGGGACGGCGACATCGCTGAGGCCGTCGCGCGGACGTATCGGCAGGGCCTTCGTCGCGGGCGGCTCGCCTTCGGCGGCGAGGACGCAGCTGCGCTGCATGCGTTGCGCTCCCGCGTGGTCGATCTGCGCTACCAGCTTTCCGCCCTTGCTCCCGCCTGGCCCGCGGCGCTCGGCGCCCAGTCCGAAGAACTGAACGCGCTGCGCGATACGCTCGGGGATTTCAACGATCTCGCCGTGGGGGGGGGGGGGGGGGGGG
>NZ_JBKQOT010000776.1:0-21073 GCF_052145395.1 Roseiarcus sp. | reverse complement strand
CGATACGCCTGGCATCCCGCGCTGTTCGTGTTTGCCGTCTACATCATCGTTCTCTCGTTCTGGATCCTGATCGTCGCGCCGCGAGGCTCATTATGACCCTGACCGAAGTCACATCGAAGCGCGGCAGGACGGCCAATCATGGTGACGCCGCCGCCATGCAGCCCATGCCAGAATCTGGCGTGCCCGCCAGGCGTCGCATCCGAATGATTCCATTCCTGATCACCCTGGGGACGCTGGCCCTTGCTGCGGTACTCGGGTCGGCGGCATGGGGCGCATACATGGGAGCGCCGTGGACGCGGGACGCAACTGTGCGGGCCTACGTCGTGACCAAGGCGCCGGAAGTCGCGGGGCGCATTGTCGAGCTGCACGTCGCCGACAACGAATACGTTCGCAAGGGCGATCTCCTGATGGTCATCGACCCGACCAACTACACGATCGCCGTCAGTCAAGCCGAGGCGGCGGCGCAGCAGGCGCAGGCGAGCATCCAGAACATCGACGCGCAAATCGCTGTCCAGCAGGCGCAGATCAACGCCAACCAGGCACAGCTGGATCAGGCGCAGGCGGCGCTCGTGTTTGCACAGCAGCAGGCGGCGCGCTATCAGACTCTGGCGAAAGATGGGTTTGGCAGCGTTCAGAATGCGCAGCAATACACCTCCCAACTGCATCAGCAGGAGGCTGCGGTGGAGACTGCAGTGGAAGACCTCAACTTGGCGGAGCGGCAAGTCGCGTCGCTAAAGGCGCAGCGCGTGAGCGGCGAGGCGAATCTCGCGCAAGCCAACGCCCAGCTCCGCCAAGCGCAGGTGAATCTCGAGCGCACGCGCATTCTCTCGCCCGTCGACGGCTACGTGACAAACCTTCAGGCGCAGCTTGGCGACTACGTGAATGTCGGCGGAAACGCCATCTCGGTTGTCGACGCCAATTCCTTCTGGGTCGACGCGTATTTCGAGGAGACGAACCTCGCTCCCATCCGCGTGGGCGATCGGGCACAAATCAAGCTGATGGGCTACAGTCAGATCGTGCGCGGCCACGTCGATAGCATTGCTCGCGCGATCAATGTTTCAAATGCGCAGCCCAACAATCAGGGGGTCGCTACCGTCAACCCCATCTTCACCTGGGTTCGCTTGGCCCAGCGCATTCCGGGCCGCGTCCATATCGATGAGGCGCCGCCTGGGGTCGTTCTTGCGGCCGGAATGACCGCAACCGTTGAGATCGATGATCGAACTCGCGGGAGAAAAAGCGCATTACACGTTTCCGGACTCGGTCCATTGTTGAGACGGCGACTTCTATAGAGGTTCGATAGTGGATTGCGGGAAGTCGAGAATCGTTAGGCGCCGCACAAGGTCCTTCCTCGGGGCGCCGCTCGTTTTTGCAGCGCCCCTTATCGCCGGACGTTCGCGGAGCTCGAACCTGTTTCGGAGGTGACGTAATCGATGGTTTGCTACGCCTTCGATTTATCGGCGTTTCTGACGGTGGCTCGAACCTCCTCGAGAGCCGCCTTCATTCGGTCCTGAAGAATCTTTACCGCCTCCGTCGTCGACTCTCGGGTGGTCTGCGCGGAATCTTTTGCTCCTTGAACGGCAAGCTCAGAGAGCCTCTTCGCAAATTCCGTTTGTTTCGCCAGCGTCTCCTTTGGGTCGCCGAGTGGCTGATATCCGCGAACTAACGTTGTCGCCTCCCGCAGACCCGCCTCAAGCACCTCACGCTGCTTGCGCAGGACGGTTTGCGCGCCTCCTGCGGCGGCGACCGCCGATTCGTTCAATGCGTCGAGATTTTTGCGGTTCGCTTCGATCAGTTTCTCGACGTCGATCTGCGGTAGGCCGAGCTTGTCGCCAAAACCGCGAAGCATCTCTATATACGTCTGTCCGCTCTTCTCTGTTGTCATCGCAACGCCTCCTGTAGTTGCTCACCATGAAAGTCAATCAGCGACCTCTCAGCCGTCTCCGGCCAAGAAGCTTTCAATGCGCGGCGCGACGGACTCGGCCTGCGTGATGAGGAACAGATGCCCATCGTCGATGATTTCGAGACGGGCGTTCGGAATGAGACGGGAGAGTAGGTAGCCATTGGCGACTGGCACTAACGGGTCGTCACGCCCCATGAGGATCAGGGTCGGTTGCCGAACGCGGCGTAACCATGGAAGGCTGCTCCATCCAACGAGCGCCAGCAATTGGTACACGTAACCGAGCCGCGTTGCGGTCAACATCCCCGCGGCGTGTCGTCCGACGAGTGACGGATCCTTTCGGAAGGCGCCTCCATAAATCTCAGGAGCAACCTTCCGCATGTATCCTTTGTCCCAATACCGGCGAGGCGTCGCCATGCGCATCAGAGTCTCCGGGCGGCCGGGGATCATGAGCGCGCCAGGCGATGTCGCTGCGAGGACGAGCCGGCGGCAGACCTTCGGATATTGGTAGGCGAATTGTTGAGCCGGACCCCCGCCCCAGGAGACGCCCGCGATGTCAACCTCGCGATAGCCGAGCTCGGCGACGAGACGCGCGCCGAGTTGCGCGATACTGGATGGACGGTACGGCCTCTTGGGCAGCGGCGATCCGCCTATCCCCGGGATGTCGAAGATGATGGCGGTCGTATGCGCCAAGGCGAGGAGGAAGGGTTTCGTCAATTCCCAGTTCGCCCCGATTCCGTTGAACAGGAGCAGCGGAGGGCGGCCTTCATCGCCGCGCTTCACGGCCACCATGAGCGGCTGCTCGCCGACCGTCATCATCCGCGCCTCGATGACCGGCGCGTTGCGTGACTCGTCCCCTTGGGCGGCGAGGCTATCGCTCAAAGACATAACTCCCGGGAGCGGGCGCGAGGACCGGATGAGCATCATCGCCCAGCGACTTTGGCGCGTCGACGCTGGGGCCCGCGCGCGGGCGCAGCCAGTCGACCCAGTCGAGCCACCAGCTTCCCTCACGCTGCTCCGCCTCGGACAGGAAGGCGTCCGGTCCGCCTGCCGTGGCGCTTCCAACGCGGAACGAGGCCTTGCGCGCGCCGGGCGGATTGATCAGGCTCTGGAGATGCCCGCTGTTGGACAGGATGAAGCGCGCATCATCGCCGAGGATGCGCGCGGTCTGGAAGACCGACTTCCATGGCGTGATGTGATCGGTGACTCCCCCGACCACAAAGGCGTCGACTCGGCCCTTCACCTTGTTCATGTCGACGGGCCGCTTGTTGAGGAAAAGCTTGCCTGCGTTGACGAAAGGGTTTGTCGCGTAGAGATCGAGGTAGTCACCGTGCAACCGGGCCGGTAGCCGGGTCGTGTCGGCGTTCCAGAAGAGAATGTCGAACGCGGGCGGCGCATTGCCGAGGAGATAGTTGTTCACCCAGTAATTCCAGATGAGGTCGTTGGGCCGCATCCAGGCGAACATACGGGCAAGATCCTGCCCATCCAGGACTCCGCGCAGTCGCGACGCCTCTTTTGCGGCGAGCATGGTCTCGGGGGTGATCAGCGAACCGAATGCGCTGTCGTCCGCCGTCTTTGTGTCGAGCAGGCAGACGGCGAGGACGAGGTTCTTGATCTTGTCCAGCCCGAGAGTCGACGCATAGGCGCAGGCCGTGATGCCGCCCGAGCAGGAGCCCATCATCGTGACGTCCTCGCTGCCGGAGATGCGACGGGCGGCGTCGACGGCTTCGTCGAGCGCCGCGACGTAGGTGTCCAAACCCCAGTCTCGATGCTGCACGGTCGGGTTGCGCCAGCTCACCGCGAAAATCTGAATCCCATTCTTGAGGAGGAACCGGATCAGGCTCTTCTCCGGCGAAAGGTCCAGAGCATAGAACTTGTTGATCTGAGGCGGCGTAATGACGAGGGGTCTCTTCGCGACAGCGGCCGTCGTCGGCTCATACTGAATCAGCTCAATCAGATCATTGCGGAAGACGACCCCGCCGGGCGTCGTCGCGAGATTCTCCCCGACTTTGAAGGCGGACATGTCGACCTGCGACGGCAGGCCGCCATTCTTTATCAGATCGTCCAGATAATTGCTGAGCCCGCTCAAAAGGCTTTGGCCGCCGGTCTCGAGCAGCCGCCGCGCCGCAGCGGGGTTGGCGAGAAGACTGTTGGTCGGAGCCAGCGCATCGATGAGAATGGTCGCGAACAGATGCGCGCGTTCCTTCTCGACCTTCCCGAGACTCGTGCGATCGACAAAGCCGTCCAACGCTTCGCCCCAGGCGAGATAGGCTTTCAGGAGGCCGCGGTGCAGCGGGCTCGACTTCCACGTGGGATCGGCAAACCGTTTGTCTGCGGGGGCCGGCGACCGTTCCGACGCGCCGCGAAGGATGTCGCCAAGTTCTCCCACAAACGCGAGCCACTGATCGGCGGCGACCTGAGGCTCTTTGATCATCGCCTTGAAGAAGATGCCGGCGCTCTCGACGAGATCGCTGCGCCGGAAACCGACGATTGGATTGAGCGCGAGCGTGTGGCGCGCTGCCTGCTCGGACGCCTCATCGGTCGAACGGGTCCCTGTCTGGCGGTCGCCGCTCATGGCAGTCTGCTCCGGGCCGCGGGGATGAGAAACGCCAGCGTGTCCGCGATCAGGGCTGGCTTGTCCGAGCCTTCGATTTCCAGGGTGTTCCTCGTCTTCATGACAGCCTGTCCGTTCTCTTTAGGCTCGACGTCTATGAGAACGACGCGCAGGCGGACGCGCGCGCCCGCCGGGACCGCGGACAGAAAGCGCGCCTTGTCCACCCCGTAGTTCAAGCCGGCGGCTACATCCTTCGGAATGACGCCGATCTGCATCGCCAGCGGCGCGACCATCGCGAGGGTCAGATAGCCGTGCGCGACCGGGCCGCCATAGGGGCTCTCGCGCTTCGCCCGTTCGACGTCGATGTGGATCCATTGACGGTCGCCCGTGCATGAGGCGAAATCGTCAATGCGAGACTGGTCGAGTGTCACCCATTCCGAAACGCCGAGTTCCATGCCGATGCGCGCGCTCAGATTGGAAAGCGTCAAGTCGCTCACCTTGGTCTCCGTCCGAGTCAGTGCCGATACGCTGCTCACATGTCGCCGAACCGTTCGCGAAGGACCTTCTTGTCGATCTTGCCCACGCTCGTTCTTGGGATGACCTCGATGAACAAGATCTTCTCCGGAATCCCGTATTTCGAAATGACGCCGCCGTCCGAGAAGACCTTGAGATGCGTCCGAATTTTGTGATCATCGATCGATTCCGCCGAGGCTTCGTCCCTGACGACGAGCGCCATTGGGCGCTCGCCCCATTTTTCGTCCTTGACACCGATGACGGCGGCCTCGGCGACGCCGGGACAATGCGCGATGAGATCCTCGATCTGCAGGGACGATACCCACTCGCCGCCCGTCTTGATGACGTCTTTGATCCGGTCTGTGATCCGCACATATCCGTCGGGGGACATGACCGCGACGTCGGACGTATGCAGGTAACCTCCTTCCCACAGATCTTCCGATGCAGAAGGATTGTTGAAATAGCCCTGCGTCAGCCAGGGCGCGCGAAGGACAATCTCCCCGGAGGTTTTGCCGTCGTGCGGGACGTCCGTCATACCGGGGTCGACGATGCGCAGATCGACTAAGGGCGCGGTCAATCCCGCCGAGGTGCGGATATCAACCTGCTGATCCGGATCACCATCGAGGTCGGCCGTGCGCACCTGGGCGATGGCGATGACCGGACCTGTCTCGGACATGCCGTACCCTGCAAAGATGTCGATGCCGGCTGCGAGGGCTTGCTTCGCAAGCGCCTTCGTCAGCGCCGATCCTCCGATGACCATCTTCAAACCGGCGAGATCGGTTTTCGCCGCCGATGCAGCGTTCAGCAGCATCTGGAGGATCGTCGGAACGCCGTGAGTAAACGTTACGCCCTCGGATTTGATCAACCTCACCAGAAGCGCGGGATCGTAGCGGCCAGGATAGACCTGCTTCACCCCCGCAAGCGTCGCCGCCCACGGAAATCCCCAGGCGTGGACATGGAACATCGGCGTAATCGGCATGTAGACGTCGTCGCGCGAGAAGCGGCCCTGCTTGCCGGCGATTCCGAGAAAAGCCAGCTCGGCGAGGGCATGCAGCATGAGCTGCCGGTGGCTGTAGTAGACCCCCTTGGGCAATCCGGTCGTGCCTGTCGTATAGAACGTCGTCGCCTGCGTGTTCTCGTCGAAATCCGGAAAGACGAAATCTGGAGACGCCGCCGCGAGAAGGGATTCATACTCTCCGATAAAGGCTAGGCCGGAAGCTTCTGGTGAGTTTCGGTCGGACATCACGATCAGACGCTTCACACCCGGCAGGTGCGGCTTCAACTCCTTCAGAAGCGCCGCGAAAACGTCATTCACCAGAAGCGTTGTCGCGCCCGCATGGTCGATCGTGTAGGCGATCTGCTCATTCGAAAGACGGACATTCACAGTCTGCAGCACCGCGCCCATCATCGGGATTGCGAAGAACGCCTCGAGAAACCGGTGGCTGTCCCAATCCATCACCCCGACGGTGTCGCCCCGCTGTACGCCGGCACCGGCAAGAGCCGAGGCAAGGCGGCCGACGCGGTCACGGATGTCGCCGTAGGAATAGCGCCTTAAGTCCCGATAGACGACCTCCTGGCCCCTCGCCTGCAGTAAGGGGGAAGTCCAGATGTGCTTGAGCAACAGAGGGTATGGATAGGCCGAGGGCGAGACCTGAATGAGCCGTTCTGACACCAACGTCCTCCCCTTTTTACGACGCGTTCCGCTTCCCTGCCGTGACGGTCACACGAAGGCGCTGAGACCCGTAATCGCCTTGCCGACGATCAGCGTATTCATTTCGCGCGTGCCCTCGTAGGAGTAGATGGCCTCCGCGTCGGCGACGAACCGTCCGATGTGGTTCTCCAACCGGATTCCGTTTCCTCCGAGCAGTTCCCGCGCATAGCCGACCGTTTCGCGGCACTTCACGGTGCAGAACGCCTTTGCCAGCGAAGCCTGAGCGTCCGTCATTTTCCCTTCGCTCTGCAACTGCCCGAGTCGCAACATGAGGCATTGGGACGCCGTGACGTTGCCGAGCATCCGCACGAGAAGATCCTGAACGAGCTGAAAGCCTCCGATCGGGCGCCCGAACTGCATTCGTTCCGTTGCGTAGCGCAACGCGTGTTCGTAGGCGCCACGACCGCAGCCGACGGCGAACCAGGCGACGCCGGCGCGAGTCATGCGAAGAACCTTCGCTACGTCCTTAAAACCGTCCGCCTTTTGAAGGCGATCGGACTCCGGTACTCGACAATCCTTAAGGGTGATGAGGCCGTTCTGGACGACGCGCAGCGCAATCTTGTTCTCGATCTTCCTGACCGAGAACCCGGGATTGTCGTTGCCGACGACGAACCCCTTTACTTCGCCCGACGTCTGATCGCGCGCCCAAATGACATTGATGTCGGCGAAGGTCGCATTCCCGATCCACTTCTTCTCGCCATTGAGGACCCGGGCGTCACCCTCGCGGCGGCAGGTCGTCATCATGCCGCCGGCTGTGGCCGAGCCGACGAGCGGCTCTGTCAGGCCGAATGAGCCGATCGTCTCGAAGCGCATCATCGGCGGCAGCCAACGCTGCTTCTGCTCCTCGTCTCCGCACAGGTAGATCGATCCGGCCGAGAGGCCGGTATGGACGCCCCAGAAGGTCGCGATCGAGGCGTCGACGCGCGCGATCTCCATGGAGACAAAGCCGTTGAGGAGCATGCTGCCGCCTGCAGCGCCGTATCCCTCGTATCCGACCCCGCCAATTCCGAGCGCGGCGATCTTCGGAACGATCTCGTGGGGAAACTTGTCGCGCGCCCAGTAGTCCTCGATCAGGGGAGCGACCTCCGACTCCATGAAGGCCCGCACGCGTTCGATCAGGGCGGAATCCCTGTCCGAAAGAAGTCCCGAGATTTTATAGAAGTCCCCATCGGGAGGCGGCGGCGCGTATAGGGCGCCACGCGGAGTCAAGCCTTGCATGTTCAACGAACACCCTCCCTGACTTTGCCTGTCCAATCTCACCGTTGGACAATTGACCATGTTCACGTCAGATTTGGATTGACGCTTCCGTGTGACATCATATGCCATCATTGTGTCATTTCGTTCGCTCATTCCAAGGTTCGTAGCGGCCACAAGTGCGTGAAAAGCTGACCGAAGCACATGTCGGTGAGACTTACGGTTTGAACTGCAGCACAATGTTTGATGCGGGTCTTGTGATCGTCTTCCCTTTTGGCGCCCGGACCGCTGGCTCTCATCGTGACGCGCAGCCGAGAATAGGACCTGTCTCTCTGAGGGAGGGAAAGCCGAAATCGCAATGCAGAAGCCAGGCAAATTGGACCGCGTTTACACCGCGACCAAGCTCGCGGCGATCATCGACACTGTCGTCGCGGGAGGCGTCTCCGCGACTCACGCGCTCGCCGGAGTTGGAGTGTCCCCCGCGCAGCTCCTTTCGCCGGACACTCGCGTCTCGCTTCAACAGGTGCTGACTGCCTGCGGCAACGCCATTCGTTTGTCGCAAGACCGATCCTTGCCGTTTCGGGCTGGGGCCTCGATGCACGTATCTGCGTACGGCATGTATGGGTTTGCAATCCTCAGCAGCGCGGACTTTCGCAAGACTATGAGCTTTTGTGAACGGTACCATGTCCTCGCGACGCCGCTCGTGACGCTAATTTTTCGGGAAGAAAATGGGGTAGGCGTCTGGTCGGTCGATCCGATCGTCCACACCCCCGTCAACGATCCCTTGTATCGTTTCATTGTAGAAATGCAGATGGGTATCATTCTCTCCCTGATGAGAGATGTGATGGGGTCCTCATTTTCTCCTGCGGAACTAGCGCTCGCCTATTCTCCGCCAGACGACTTTGGACCCGCGGGGCTATTCGGAGAATGCAAGATCGCTTTTGATCGACCGGTCAATCAGTTCATATTTGATGCGATGTGGCTCGACGCAAGCGCAGGGCTTGGCAACAGGACAACCTATGCGCTCGTCGAATCGCTCTGCGATCGCTTGATCGCTGAGATGTCGAAACTTGCGGGCGTCGCCGGAAAGGTCCGAGCGCTGCTGCTGCAGGACGTGGGCAGACAGCCCTCTCTGACGGCTGTAGCTGGCAGCCTAAAGATGAGCGAGCGAACCTTGCGTCGGCAACTTGCGCAACAGGGAGTTTCGTTTCGCTTCCTTCTCGACGAGTTGCGAGCGCAACTTGCCGTAAAGTATTTGCGCGAGACGTCGATGAACAATGATGACATCGCCGTCGCGGTTGGATTTCGTGACCCCGCCAATTTCCGTCACGCGTTTCGACGCTGGACTGGCCGCCCTCCGACCGCATTTCGGCGGGCCCCGCCGTGGGCTGAAGCGTCGTCAGGGGCGTTTCCTAAAGCGGCGGGAAGATCGCTGCAACGGCGTGAATAGCCAGCCCCCCAAACCGCCAATCACTGTTCCACTGAATCGGATGTACTGAAGGTTGCGGCCGACGTTCAACTCGATCACCTCGATGAGTTGGCCCATATCCTAGGCCTTGACCTGATCGGCAATGAAGGCGGACGCCCCGCGTTTATGGGCAGCGATGAAACTCACCAAGGTCGTGGAACAGGGGCGGTTCATCTCAGTCCGCACGTCCGGGTCGACTGCAAGTCGCACGCCTGAACCGCGCCGGGTTTGCACGAGGCTCCAGCTCACGGGCGGACACTGAGTCTACACGGTTGCTATTGAACGGCAGCTTCCCGCCCGAGCTACAAATTCGGCCGCGGCGCCCCGCGAAAACCAGTCAACGTCGATTCGCGACGTTCAAATGCTCGCAACAAATTTTCACAGCGGTGGAGACGCCAGCTCTCCATGAGGGGATTGGTAATCCCTCGAGCAACTGGAGTCGCGCCAATTCAAAGGGCGGCGACAAAGACCTCGATCGGCAGCGGGTGATCGATCACGTAGCTGCCAAAATTGGGATTGTGACCGTCTGGTTGGGTCCGTTGGTCTGCTCCGGTTGCGCGCGCCAAGAGCGTATAGCGGCCCGGTTGTGCCGGCGTGATCCAATCGTATTTCCAACGGCGCCATGCGTGCCGCCTTATCGGATCAACGAAGTCGCCCTGAACCCACGAAGCGCCGCCATCGAGGCTGATCCAGATTTCCGTGACATCGGTGTCCCCGGCCCAAGCGACGCCAAAAATAGTGTAGGGGCGACTGGGTTGGAGCCGCTCGTACACACGGGGACGCGCGATCTGCGACTTCAGTTTCATTTCCGCGAGCGGGCGGCGTACGGGTATCCCTTCGGAATCATCCCAATAGCCGTAGTCTGAAGTTTGCCAGTAGCCCTGAAACGGCCGCGTGGTCGCCACGATGTCGGTCAACCACTTGACCGAAGACATGCCGTAATGGCCGGGAACGATGGCCCGGAGCGGATATCCGTGGTCCGGCGTCAGATCGCGCCCGTTCATCTGGTAGGCGATGAGCACGTCGGGTTCCGTCGCCCGCGCCCGCGGGATACTGCGGGCATAGGAGATGACGCCTGGCGGCTTCGGCTCTTCCTTCGGCACACCGCGATCGGCGCCCTGCAAAACGATATCGCAGACGTCATCGGCCAGTCCAGCGATTTCCAGCAGCGCGGAAAGGGGAACGCCCGTCCATTCCGCGTTGCCGACCGCGCCCAGTTCCCATTGTGCGCCAGGAACTGGCGGCGCCAGGAATACCCGGCTGTTGCCGGCGCATTCCAGTGTGGCGACGCCTGTCCGCGAATGCATGGCGCGGATATCCGCGTAGCTCAGGCTCAGCTCGTTCCACACCGCGCCCCGTATCGACAATCGAAAGGCGGCCGGATCCAGCTGCGGTACGGGGAAATGGCTGCGGATGTAAAACAGCTCCGAAGGCGTGATAAACCCGCTGAGCTGATCGAAGGGCATTTCGAGATTGTTCGGGTCCTTTTGCCGGATGATCAGTCCGACAGGAGCTACAGCCGTCCACGTCTCGGTTTTCATATCCATCATGGAGCGCTCCAGCGACGCTGCTGCTGTTGGTTCGTCAATGGTGGGCCTTGTCCGACGCTTTCCTTTGTCTGGCTGTCACGCTTGCGTCGGGAGTTCGGAAATCAACTTGTCCAGAGTTATCGGGTAGTCACGGACACGAACGCCGCAAGCGTTGTAAATCGCGTTGGCGATCGATGCGCCGGCGCCGCAGATCCCCAGTTCGCCGATACCCTTGCTTTTCAGAGGATTGGATTCGGCGTCGAGTTCGGGAAGGAAAATGGCGTCGACATTGAGCACATCGGCGTGGACCGGAACGTGGTATTCGGCGAGATCGTGGTTCACGAAGCAGCCAAAGCGCGGGTCGAGAATCATTGCTTCTTCGAGGGCGGCGCCGACGCCAAAAATCATGCCGCCGCTCGCCTGAGATCGCGCCGCCTTCTCGTTCAGGATGCGGCCGGCGGTGAAGACCCCCAGCATGCGTCTCAGCCGAACCTCGCCGGTGTCGATATCGACCCCGACCTCTGCAAAGTGGGCGCCGTAGGATTGCTGCGAGAATTCCGTGCTCGTGGCGCCGGGTGTGATCTCGCCGTCGGCGTCGATGACGAGGTCTATGAGCGGCCTGGAATGACCGGCGGCTTCAATCCGGCCATCGCCGAAGCGGGCGCTGTCCGGCTCCATGTCCGCGAGCCGCGCGAGTTTGGCTCTCAACTTGTCGCAGGCGTCGAAGAGGGCCGAGCCCGAACTGGCCGCGCCAAAGGAACCGCCCGAGCCCGACGCGTACGGAAAGTTCGTGTCGCCCAATTCCACGCGAATGCGTTCGGCGGGGAGGCCGAGCATTTCCGCCGCGATCTGGGTCAGAATGGTGTAGGTCCCGGTACCGATATCGGTCATCGCCATGCGCACAACGGCAAACCCGTCCGGTCCAAGCCGCACATTGGCTCTGGACAGTTGAAGGGGGTTATCGCGCGTGGCGGCAGCGACGCCCATTCCCACGAGCCAACGTCCGTCCCGCGACTGGCCAGGCTTTGGATTCCGCCGGTCCCAACCAAACCGACGCGCTCCCTCCTTCAAGCAGGGAACGAGGTGACGGCTGGAATATGGAATGTGCTTTTCCGGATCCTCCGTCGGCTCGTTGCGCACCCTCAGCTCGATCGGGTCAATTTCGAGCTTCTCGGCGAGTTCGTCCATCGCGCATTCCAGCGCCAGAAGACCGACCGCCTCTCCGGGGGCGCGCATCGATGACGCGACAGGAATGTCGAGAGACGCGAGACGATGCCTGGTCAGCCGGTTGTCGCCGGCATAAAGCGTCCGCGTCTGGAGGGCCGCGCCCTCGTAGGTCTGCTCGCTCCACAGGTTGCCCGAAAAGACGTCGTGGCCGATCGCAAGAATACGGCCGTCTCGATCCGTGCCGAGGCGGATGCGCTGAATGGTGTCTGAACGGTGCTTCGTGACATGGAAAATCTGCTGGCGCGTCAGCGCCGTTTTCACCGGCCGGTTGAGCTGGCGCGCGGCGATCGCCGCCAGAATGGCGTCCGCGTTGACCCAGAGCTTGGAGCCGAAGCCGCCGCCGATGAAGGGGCAGATCAGCCGGACGTTCTCGAGGGGAATCTGGAGAGTCCTCGCGACCGCTTCGCGCCCCTGACTCAGCATCTGGTTCGAGGTGTGAAGGATGAGGTTGTCGCCCTCCCACACGGCCAGGGTCGCGTGGGGCTCCATCATGGCCTGGCTTTGCAGGGGCGTGGTGTAGGTCACGTCGAGCTGCACCGGAGACGCGGCGAAGACGCCGGCGAAATCACCGACCGCGCTGTCGGCCGGAGGCCTGAAGTGCGAATGCGGGACGCGCGCCTGATCCAGACCGCTGCGCAAACTGAATTTTCCCGGCGCGCGGTCATAGGTCACGCGCACGAGGTAGGCAGCGGCCCTGGCTTGCTCGAAGGTCTCGGCCACCACGAACGCGACCGGCAGACCATAGTAGAGCACCTCCGGGCTTGTGAGCACGGGGTGGGCCACGTGATGATTGCCCGTGCCTTGCTCGGGCGCATTTCGATAGGTCAGCACCAGGATCACGCCGGGCGCTCGCTCCGCCGGACCCGTATCGATGGACTTGATTCGTCCCTTGCCGATCGACGCTTCGACAACGAAGCCATAGGCCGTCGTCGGACCTTGCTCGAACTCGTAGGCGTAGCGAGCGCCTCCCGTGACCTTCTGCCGTCCGTCGACACGGTCGAGCGGCTTTCCGACGACGCCCTGCGCGCCGTCATCGAGCGCGTTTGATCCGATCGGAGCGTTCATCTCCTTTGCGCTTGCCTCCTCAGGTCAGAGTCGCCGCGGTCAGAACGGCGCGCAGCGTGCGGCGGGCAAGGGGAATCTTGAAATCATTGCCTCCCTGACCGCGGGCCCCATCCAGAACGTCGGATGCAACGGCGTCAAAGGTCTCGGCGCTTGCCGGTGCCCCGATCAGCCGTTCCTCCGCCGGCGCGACCCGCCAAGGCTTGGGCGCGAGGCCGCCAAACGCGAGACGCGCCGAACGGATTTTTCCGCCTGCGGCGTCCACGACTGCAGCGACGGAAACCAGAGCGAAAGCATATGACGCTCGGTCGCGGACTTTTCGATAGATCTGCTTGCCTGTCGGCGGGGGCGGCAGCGTGACGGCCGTTATGATCTCGCCTCGCTTCAACGTCGTCTCTATCTGCGGCGTGTCGCCTGGCAGACGATAAAACTGGGCAATCGGGATGGCGCGCGTCGCGTTCTCCGCGTCGAGCGTCTCGACCTGGGCGTCGAGCGCCAGCAACGCGACCGCCATGTCCGACGGGTTGACGGCGATGCACGCGTCGCTGGCGCCGAGTATGGCGTGGATCCGGTTGAACCCGCCGAGCGCCGCGCAGCCGGAGCCCGGGTCGCGCTTGTTGCACGGCTTCGTCACATCGTAGAAGTAATAGCAGCGCGTCCGTTGCAGCAAGTTGCCTCCGGTCGTGGCCTTGTTTCGCAACTGCGCGCTGGCGCCTGCCAGCAGCGCCCGGCTGAGCGCTCCGTATTGCTGCCGCACGCGCTGGTCCGCCGCCAGATCGCTGTTTCTCACCAACGCGCCGATGCGCAGGCCCCCTTCCGGGGTGTCCTCGATCTTATCGAGCGGAAGACGATTGATATCGACGAGATGAGTCGGCCTCTCGACCTGCAGCTTCATCAAATCGAGCAGATTCGTTCCGCCCGCTATCAGTTTGGCCCCAGGATTCGCCGAGGCCGCAGCGGCCTGGGCCAGCGAATTCGCGCGTTCATAGGTGAAGGCCTTCATGTCGGCGCTCCTGCGGCTTGTCTGATCGCCGCAAGGATGTTCGGATAAGCGGCGCAGCGGCAAATATTGCCGCTCATCCGTTCGCGGATTTCCGCGTCGGTCAGGCTTGGCTGGGCTTCAGTCAAGTTTTCGGTCACGTAACTCGGCGCGCCCGCCTGGCTCTCGCCAAGCATTCCCACTGCGGAACAGATCTGTCCCGAGGTGCAATAGCCACATTGAAAGCCGTCGTGCTCGATGAAGGCCCTCTGCAGCGGATGGAGCGCCTCGCCTTCGGCGAGCCCCTCTATGGTCGTGATCGCTTGGCCGTCATGCATGGCGGCCAGCGTCAGGCAAGAGTTGATGCGGCGGCCGTCCAGCAACACCGTGCAGGCGCCGCATTGGCCATGGTCGCAGCCCTTCTTGGATCCCGTGAGCGCGAGATGTTCCCGCAAGGCATCGAGAAGCGTTGTCCGCGGATCCAGCGTCAGAGAATGGACCTGACCATTGACGTGAAGTTCGACGCTTATTGGGGTCAGCGTCGCTTCCTCGTCGGCCGCGTCCGCGGCCAGTCCGATGCGTGGAAAACCGCCGAGCAAGTAAGCGGCTGTGACGGTTCCGGACTCTAGAACCGTTCGACGAGTGATCTGGAAACGTCGGTGTCCTTTTTCGTCCATGGCGGGCGCCTTCCTTCGTCGTTACAGTCGATCATTCGGGTCCGGAAAGGTTTGTGGCATGGCTGCGCTCTCGGCCATTTGACGAGCTAACGCCACGTGTCATCCGGAAGATTGACCACGATCGGTGTCGACGTGCTTCGCACCACGACCCATCGGAACGTTGCGAATCGGACCGATTGATTTCCATGTGCGGCAGGAATGCCGGCACATGAATGAAGTCGCCAGCCTCCGCGCTCGCAGCGAACTCGCCGTTGGCGCCCCAGCGCACTTCGCATACGCCGGACAAAACATATGCGATGGTCTGCTGCTCGCCGTGATGATGGATTCCGGTGCGAGCGCCTGGGCTGACCTCGAACACGCCGCCCCACATCGTCGACTCGATTCCGAGCTGCGGCGCAATTGCCGCTTGGCGTTGCGAGCCAGGCGTCTGCAGCGTGCTGTTATCGAATTCAGAAGGGCGAACAATTCGGATTGCAGAGAGATTGCTCATCGACTTACCAGGGTTATCGCTCGGAAGCTGGCCGTTGCGGTTCAACGAAGTGTTGAGTTCGTGTTCCAATCGCGGCGTCCGCCACGAACATAGTCGTGTACGGCGCACTTGATTATCCAACGTGCGTTGATGCGGCTCGCGCGTTTGGTTGTGCGAACCCAAACTTTGATATGTCTAACGCGTCAGCGATCTCGAGCGTACGTTACATCCGAAGCCTTGGAGTCCGACCGCGCCAATGAAGCGGGTCGCGCCTCGCGCGATAGGAGCGTCATCCTCAATCAAGGGAAGCTGTGTCGAAACTGCTGACGCCGCACGGCGCTCCTTAGACCTGACGATGCAGGTCGAAGGGCATGTGGTGAAATCGCTTGCCCCTTTACCCATTGAATCGTGGCGCGCGCCCGCGGTCGATCCTGGTCTCTACGAATCCGTTTTCGGCCGGTGGCCGAGTGTGGGCGGGCTGCGGATCAGGGAGGTCTCCTAATGGAACCGCATCTAAATCGACGCGACGTGTTGCTGACATCGCTTCTTGCAGCGCTGCCATTGACCCCAACGGGCGTGGCCGCCAGTCCGCTCAATCCGGCTCAGACGATCGTCAAGGCGACGGACGTGTTGCAATGGGAGACGCAGCCCTCGTTTCCTCCGGGCAGCGCCGACATTTGTCCTCTGACCGGAAACAGTTCTGCGCCAGGCCTCTACTTTGTCCTTATTCGATGGCATCCGGGCTACATGAGCGCGCCGCATACTTATACAACCGATCGGTTCTGCGTCGTTGTCTCGGGCGTCTGGTGGGTCAATAGCGGCGCCGATTTCGACCCCGCTTCGTGTGTGCGCGCTCCTGCCGGCAGTTTCGTCCACCGGGTGGCTGGAACTCCCCATTACGACGGGGTCATCCGCAGCCAAAATGAGCCCGCGGTCATCGCAATCTGCGGGACCGGTCCAGTCAACTTCGCGCTCACCGACCCGTCTGGACTCCCTTGGCGCAAGGTGTGACCGCAGACTGCCGGCCGGACTCTGATTTCTGCGGCCGCGTCGGCATATTCCGGTGGCGTACCGCGGTTCGAAGGTTTCGCCGGTCTAGTTAGCTGAACCGGCGGCCTGGCTTGGAACGTGATCGCAGGCGAGGTGACGTCGGCCGCCCGGCACTTTCGCATTTTTGTGAAGTGGGCTCGGTTTTGGGATCGGGGGCCGCGCTACAGAATGGCCGCTCCGCTTGTTAGACGAGTGCTCGCAAGCAACGCGTCGGCAGGCCTCGGCGCCGACCGGAAAAAAGGACATTCATGCTGGAGATCGCTTTGGTCGGCGCAGTTCCAGGGCTTCGCCCGCCCTCACCAGGTCCGCCAGGGAACGTACGCCCATCTTCCGCATCACGTTTCCTCGGTGGATCTTGACTGTGATCTCACTGAGACCGAGTTCGGCCGCCACCTGTTTGTTCATCAGTCCGGCGGTGACAAGCGTCATGATCTCCCGCTCGCGCGTCGTGAGCGACTCGAACAGGCCCCGGAGTTCGGAAAGCGACTTTTCGCTGTCGCGTCGCTTCCGGTCCCGTTCGATCGCCTGCGCAACGGCGTCGAGCATGTCCTGATGGCGGAATGGCTTCGTCAGGAAATCGACCGCTCCCGCTTTCATGGCCCGGACGGACATGGGGATGTCTCCATGACCCGTTATCATGACAATGGGAACGTGAATGTTCGCTTTGGTCAACTGATCCTGGAAGTCGAGGCCGCCCACTCCGGGCAGCCTGATGTCGAGCACAATACAGCACGGCGCCTCCGGCAGTTTGTGCTGCAACAGGTCCGCGGCCGAGGCGAACAGTCTCGCCTCAAGGCCGACCGATCGAAACAAGCGGCTCAACGCCTCGCGGACTGACGGATCGTCATCGACGACGAGGACGCTCGGCGACTCAGAGGGCGCGTCAGTCCCTTTGGACAGACTTCGCTGCGTCACGAAAAGTTCCTCCTCCAAGTGCGGGACCATTTCGGCTTTAAGCAGGCCGTACCTGTCTGCCTCGGCTTCGACGATTAAGCGGCAAGCTGACGCTCCAAGCCGGATCATCCGTCCCCGCGCCTTCCCAATCCGTTCGTTCAACCTGGACGGCTGATCCCAGCTCAGCGAACACGATCCATCAATCTTGCGTAGCGAAAAGTTCCGCGAGGCGCTCCGATAGCGGCGTCGCAGCGCGCCAATTATACAAGGGTTGGGTTCACGAACAAGCAAGGCGCGGCGTTCAACCAGTATATAACTGAGCCGCGTGGAGAATAGTGTAAAGGTCCTTCAAACGAAGATACATGGTTAGCCCTTCAGCGCGGCCGGGTCTCACGCCCTCCCCGTCCTCAGCGCCCTTAGCGTGATCGCCAGGACCGTCTCGAAGCGGGTCGCGACCGCGTGCGCAGAGGTGTCCTTGTCCAGCCTCAGCGCGACCGGATGGATGAAGCGATGCGCCGCGTCGAATATGAGCGACATGGCCCGGCGCCGGTCGGCAAGCGCGAAAGCGCTCGACGCCACGCCCTCCTCGTACACCCGCTGGATGTCCGTCTGCACCCGCGAGCGGTGCTTGCGCGCGCTCGGGCGGTTGCGGATGAGCGAGTCGACCAAGAGGTCGAACAGCTCCGGATCGTCGTCGAGCTTGCTGCGATAGTCGCGATGGACGGCGATCAGCATGCGCTCGAGCTTGTCGTAGGCCGGATCGGCCCCCTCGGCGGCCTCGCGCAGCCGGGCCTCAAGCGGCCTCAAGCCGCTCGCCACGACCTCGTCGAGCAGCGCCGTCTTGGAGGGAAAATAGCGGTAGACGTTGGCGTGGGTCATGCCGGCCTCCGCCGCGACGCCCACCACGGTCGTGCGCGCGTGGCCGAACTTCCGCACATGCGCGCGGGCGATTTCGACCAGTCGCGCCTCGTTGCTCTCGGCGGTGAGGCCGTTCGCCACTCAAGTCTCCGCGATGCCGCCGAGGTCGCCAAGTCGCGCGCCGACCGCGCCGTGCGGCAGAGCCAAGTAGTCGGCCGACCGCATCTCGAACAGGCGGGAGGCGGTGCGGGCGAATTCGAACGCCTCCGCGCCCTCCGCGCCGGTGAACAACCCTTCCGGCTCGGCGGCCGCCGAGGCGACAAGCTTCACCCGCATGTCGTAGAGCGCGTCGATGAGAATGATGAAACGCTTGGCCTCGTTGCGCTCGTTCGGTCCCAGCACCGGGATGCGGTCGACGAAAACCGTGTGGAACCGCTCGGCGATTTCCAGATAGTCGGCCGAGCCGAGCGGCTTGCGGCAGAGGCCGTCGAAGGTGAAGCGGGGGACGTCGCCCGCCGCCGGAGGCACGTCGAGACTGCGACCGAGCAGTTTGATTTGCGTCCACATGCCGCGGGAAACGCCGGTCAGCGCCTGGAACGCGGCGTCGAGCGCGGCGTCGGCCTTGTGGCTCAGCGGCGTGTAATAAACCGGCGCGCGGACCAGCTTCTCGAGCCGATAGTCGGTGCGCGCGTCGAGCTCGACGACCTCGCAGCGCTCCTTGAGCAGCGCGATGAACGGCAGGAACAGCGCGCGGTTGAGCCCGTCCTGGTAGAGATCGTCGGGCGCAACGTTCGAGGTCGCGACCATGACGACGCCGGCGGCGAACAGAGCCGTGAACAGGCGCCCGAGAATCATCGCGTCGGCGATGTCGCGCACCGTGAATTCGTCGAAGCAAAGGAGCGAAGCCTCGCGCGCGAGATCGGCGGCGACGGGGGCGATCGGGTCCTCGCCCGTCACCGCGCCGACCTTGCGCGCCTGCCGCCATTGGTGCAGCCGCGCGTGGACGTCGGCCATGAAGGCGTGGAAATGGGCGCGGCGCTTCTTGGGAACCTCGACCGCAGCGAAGAACAGGTCCATCAGCATGGTCTTGCCGCGCCCGACCGAACCGTGGACATAGAATCCGCGCGGCGGTTCGGCCGGCCTTACGCCCCAAATTCGCGCAAGCATGCCTTGCCTCGCCTCGGGGCGGTAGTTCTGCAGCCTTACGGCGAGATCGGCGAGCTTCGCGGCCAGAGCCCCTTGGGCCGGGTCGTACACCAGGCGATGCTCGTCGATCAGCGTGCGATAGCACTCGTAGACGGAAATCATCGTCCCCTCTTCCCGTGAATCGGGAGAAGAGACCCCGAACTCAGACGTCGCTGCATGCCCTAATGCGCCTCTTCCCAGTTCTGCGCCGCCCGCGCGTCCACCTGCAGCGGCACATGCAGCTTCAGCGCCGGCTCGGGCGCGTCAATCATCACTTTGGCGACCACCGGCAGCGTCGCCTCGACTTCCTCGTCCGGCGCCTCGAACACGAGTTCGTCGTGCACCTGCAGCAGCATCTCGGCCGAGAGCTTGGCTTTCGTCAGCGCCTCCTCCATGCGGACCATGGCGCGGCGGATGATGTCGGCGGCCGAACCCTGGATCGGGGCGTTGATCGCCGCGCGTTCGTTGAAGGCCCTCTCGGAGGCGTTTGACGAGGCGATGCGCGGATAGTGGCACTTGCGGCCGAAGATCGTCGTCACATAGCCATTCGCGCGCGCCGACTTCTTGGTCGCCTCCATGTAGTCGCGGATGCCGGGGAAGCGCTCGAAATACTTCCTGATGTAGGCCCCCGCCTCCTCGCGCGCGATGCCGAGCTGGTTGGCAAGGCCGAAAGCGGAGATGCCATAGATGATGCCGAAATTGATCGCCTTGGCGCGCCGCCGGATTTCTCCCGGCATGCCGGCGATCGGCACGCCGAACATTTCGGAGGCGGTCATCGCGTGGATGTCGAGCCCGTCGGCAAAGGCCTTCTTCAGCGCCGGAATGTCCGCGATATGGGCGAGCAGGCGCAATTCGATCTGGCTGTAGTCGGCCGAGATGAGCTTGCGGCCGCTGGGCGCGACGAAGGCGCGGCGGATCTTCCGGCCTTCCTCGGTGCGAACCGGAATGTTCTGCAGGTTCGGCTCCGACGACGAAAGCCGCCCGGTGGTGGTCGCGGCGAGCGCGTAACTGGTATGCACGCGGCCCGTGGACGGATTGACGTAGCCCGGCAGCGCGTCGGCGTAGGTCGATTTCAGCTTCGACAGTTGCCGCCACTCGAGCACGCGCGCGGGCAGCTCGTGACCCTCCGCGGCGAGATCCTCGAGCACGCTCGCCGTGGTCGACCAGGCGCCGGTCGCCGTCCTCTTGCCGCCCGGCATGCCCATCTGGCCGAAGAGGATGTTGCCGAGCTGTTTCGGCGAGCCGGGGTTGAACGGGCCGCCGACGATCCGGCTGATGTCGTCCTCGAGCCGGGCCATGCTCTGGGCGAAGTCGCCGGCGAGCCGCGACAGCATGTCGCGATCGATCGCGACGCCGCGCCGCTCCATGCGGGCGAGCGCCGCGACCATGGGCCGCTCCAGCGTCTCATAGACCGTCGCCATATGCTCGGCGGCGAGGCGGGGCTTCAGCGCGCGCCACAGCCGCAGGGTGACGTCGGCGTCCTCGGCGGCGTATTCGGCGGCGCGGTCGATGGGCACGCGCGCGAAGCCGACAAAATTGCGGCCCGAACCGGCGACCTCAGCGAACGCGATCGGCTTGTGGCCGAGAAATCGCTCGGACAGCATGTCCATGCCGTGTCCATCGGTGGTCGCCGCCGCGTCGAGCGCGTAGGAGATCAGCATCGTGTCGTCGATCGGCGCGACGGTCACGCCGCGCTGGGCGAAGACCTGCATGTCGAACTTCACGTTCTGGCCGATCTTGAGCACGCCCGTCGCTTCGAGGAGGGGTTTCAGGAGCGCGATCGCGTCCTCCTCCCGGATCTGGTCG
>NZ_JBKQOT010000775.1:0-2818 GCF_052145395.1 Roseiarcus sp. | reverse complement strand
CCGGGCGTTCGATTCTGCAGGGGAACGGTCGTTTGCCGCCCATGGCGGAACTTGCATTAGCCGTCGCTATGTCGAGCACACAACGAGCTTCGAATGAATGTGGCCGGGCGCGGCTGATCGATGTTGGGCGCAGCCTCAGGCATTTTCGATGATATGGATGTGCACCGGCGTAATCGTCGGGGCCAGTTCTCCCTCCAGCCGTCCCGTCAACCGGGCCATTGTTTCGATCGCTGTGCGCACTTCGAATTCCGGGTTCTGATCAATGATCGCGTCGATCAAGCCTTGACGCAAAAGGTCGCGGCGGTCGGGCGTCAGTTCGTGTGTTATAAACACGACGTCCTCGCGCGTGAGGGCCTTTAGCGCCGCGACGACACCGTCGGCGCCGGACGAGATGCTGTAGATCCCGCGGATGTCGGGGTTCGTCAACAGGGCGTCGCGGCTCAATTCGCCCGCCCGCTCGGCCCGCTCGCCGCTCTCCAGCACGACGGCCACCCGACATTTCGGGTACCGCTCGCGCAGCACCGAGCGAAAGCCCATTTCGCGCTCCTCATTGCCGATCAGCGAAAGCAGGCCGGCGATCATCGCGACGTCGCCGCCGCTCGCGCCAAGAAACCGTCCCATCAGTTCGCCGGCGACGCGGCCGGCGCGCCGGTCGTCGGGGCCGACATAGGCGTGGCGCCCGCAATTGCGCACGTCGGTCGCAAGAGTCACCACAGGGATCGCGGCCGCCACGGCGCGGATGGCCTCGGCCACGGAATCGCTCTGCGGCACGGTGAGGATGAGCCCGTCATGCCGGGCCCCGAGGTCGCGGATTTTCTGCGGCAGCGCTGCGGGTTTTCGCGCGTCGAAGTGATGGTTGAAGAACTGCATGTTGAAGTCCGCGTATACGCGCGACGCCGCCTCGAACGCGCGCTGCACCTCGGCGTAGAAAGGATTTTCCGGAGGCTGAAACAGCACGGCGATACGCAGCGCACGCAACGGGCGATGGCTGAGCGCCCGGTCGAGCTTGAGCTTGCGCGCCCATTCGATCACGCGTCTTTCCTTGTCGGCGTCGACCCCGCCGCGGCCGTTGAGCACCCGGTCGACGGTCGAAGCCGAAACGCCCGCCGCTGCCGCGACTTCGCGGGCCGTCGTCTTGCGAGCCATGCGAAACCCTCTTGTCCGAAGAAATCTCTTCAAGAAAAGCATATTCCGACGATTAGCGCTCGGATAGGCTCGCCAGCAAGCTAATGTTGCGGGAGGAAATCCGATGACCAGTCCCCTCGATGTCCTGCCCGTCGGCGTGCGGCTTGGCGTCAGCCCGCTGTCCTGGGTCAATGACGTTCTCGAAGATCTCGGCGCCGACATCGCGCTGGAGACCTGCCTCGACGACGCAGCGGCGGTCGGCTACGCCGGCGCAGAACTCGGTCGCAAGTTTCCGCGGGACGCGGCGACGCTCGGGCCCTTGCTCACCTCCCGCGGCCTTGCGCTCGCCTCAGGCTGGCATTCCGGGTCGCTTGCGGAAGAAGCGGCCGACGAGGAAATGGACGCGGTCGACGGTCACGCGCGATTGCTTCAGGCGCTCGGCGCCTCGGTGGTGGTCTATGGCGAATGCGCGATGATGGCGCCGGGCTCGCCACTCGATGCGCCGCTGTCGGATCGCCTGATCATGCCGAAGTCGGAGGTCGCCGCCTACGCCGGCCGCCTCACCGAATTTGCCCGGCGCCTGAAAGGCGAATACGGCCTGACGCTCGCCTATCATCATCATCTGATGATGGTCGCCGAGACACTTGACGAAGTCTCGCGCCTGTTCGACGCGACAGGCCGCGAAGCCGGGCTGCTCCTCGACACCGGCCACGCCGACGCCGCCGGCTTCGATTACGCGAAGCTGATCGATCGCTTCGGCGACCGGATCGTCCACATTCATCTCAAGGACGTGCGCGGGGATGTGATCGAAGATGTGCGCCGCAACCGTCACAGCTTCAACGAGGGCGTGCGGGCCGGCATGTTCACTGTCCCCGGCGACGGCCGCATCGATTTCGCCCCGCTCGCCCGATTCGTGAAAGCGTCCGGCTATCGCGGCTGGCTGGTCGTCGAGGCCGAGCAGGACCCGGCGAAGGCGCCGCCGAAGGCCGCCGTCGCCCGCGGTTTCGCGACCATCACAAAGCTGTTCGCGTGAGACAAAGGAGTTCGAAGATGACCAAGCGTCTAAACATCGGCCTCATCGGCTCCGGCTTCATGGGGCAGGCCCACGCCGACGCCTTCCGCCGCGCAGCCACCCTCTATCGTGACCTGCCGGCGATCCCGCATCTCTATATGCTCGCTGACGCGACCGCCGCGCTGGCGGAAAGCGCGGCCAAGCGTTTCGGCTTCGAGAAGGCGACCGGAGACTGGCGAAAGCTCGTCGTCGATCCGAACGTCGACGTCGTCGACATCACTTCGCCCAACCTGTTGCACGCCGAAATGGCGCTGGCCGCCATCGCCGCCGGCAAGCACGTCTATTGCGAGAAGCCGCTTTCGGTGATGCTCGCCGAGGCCGAGGCGATGACCGCGGCGGCGAAAAACGCCGGCGTCAAGACCATGGTCGCCTTCAACAACATCAAGACGCCTGCGGCGATGCTGGCCAAGAAGCTCATCGACGCCGGCGACATCGGGACGCCGATGCGCTTCCGCGGCTGGTTCGACCAGGGATTCTACAACGATCCCGACCTGCCGTTCTCCTGGCGCCTGACCCGCAAGGAAGCGGGCTCGGGCGCCCTTGGCGACCTCGGCTCGCACGTCATTGCGGTGGCGGTGCGCCGGGAGGTCGGCGAGGAGTAGGTGGTGCAAGTCCACTACG
>NZ_JBKQOT010000774.1:0-9693 GCF_052145395.1 Roseiarcus sp. | reverse complement strand
TCATGCCGTAGAAGCCGCCGCCGTTGGTGCCGAGCATCTTGATCGGGATGACCGCGGCCACCGGGCCGACCACGATCGTCTGCGGCTTCGCCTGGCCCTTGTCGTCGAGCCCCATGGAGCCCTGCTCGAGGGTTGTGGCGACCTCAGTCGAGGCGTAGGTCATCGGCATGCCCTGCTGCATGAAGATGACGCCGAAGACCAGCGCAACCGGCAGGTAGATGTACATGCAGACGCGCCACATATCGACGAAGTAGTTGCCGATCTTCTCCTCGCCCCGGAAAAGACGGATGATCGCCGCCAGTGCGCAGAAGCCTACCGAGGCCGACAGGAACATGTTCGGCAGGATGAAGACAATCTGGCTGAAATTTGAGAACGACTGGTCGCCCGAATAGTGCTGCAGATTGGTGTTGGTCATAAAGGATATGACCGTGTTGAAGATCGTCGACGGCTCGAGCCAACCGAGGCCGCGCGGGTTCAACGGCGCGACCGGCTGCAGGCACAGCACGACGAAGCCGAAGATGAACAGCGCGATGTTGAAGACGACGAGCGCGAGCGTGTACTGCTTCCAATCCTGCGGACCTGTGTCGACGAGGCCCTCGAAGAATTTCAGGAAGCGCGGCGCGCGGTAGCGGCCGTCCATAAGCCAGGCGAAACAGGCGCTGAGCGGGATCGAGCAGGCGATCGCCGCGAGGATCAGCAATGCGGGCAGAAGCCACATGGCAATGGGCCTTTCAGGTCTCGACCGCGCGCGCCCTCATGGCGTACGCGGCGGGTCGGGAAATGGGGTTGCGCGGCTCAGAACCACTCGGGCCGGACGAGCGCGGTGAACAGGTAGACGATGACGAAGGCCGTCACGGCGATCGTTATGGTGGTCATGGGCGGCTCCTCAGATGACTTCGCAGGCGAAAACGAAGGCGTAGCAGGCGCCCAGAGCCACAAGGCCGAGCACGAACATCGCCGGCAGCCAGGCAGCCAGATTCATCGAACCCTCCTTTTGATCCTTGCCGAGACGGGCGGCCGAAGACGCACGCACCCGTCGGCGCGCAGCCGCTTGAGCCGCGCCCGTTCGCCCATCTTCGGGTCGCGCGCCCATCGGCGCGCGGCCTGTTCCGCAAGAAATTGTCGGTGATGAAACGCTAGCTCAGCCCGTCGTAAGGCTTCCATCGGAATCGGGGAGCCGTAGCGTAAAGAGCGCGTAAAGGCATGCGTGTGAGAAAGACCTTGCGCGACCTGCGTCGGCGCACCTTTCAGCGAAATCGGGCGAGCTCGTCGGATCGTCTCTTCACGCCGGCCGCCAAAGGCGCCCGTCGAAGGCGAACGGGCGGATCGCAGCGATGGTTGCGCGCCCGGCTTCCCGATGAGCCGGGTTCAAGAGGAGGTTGCGGCTTTCGGGAACGATGACCGAGGGGACGCTCAGGACGGCGGAACGGCCTGCGGTGATCCACGCGTCGCCGAAGGCGGTCATGTCGCTCGGCGGCGTCTCGACCCGCTCCACGGAAAGGGCGTCAAAATCGATCGCGACCAGCACAGAATCCGCCGGCAGAAGACTCCAGTCGAGATCGAGGTGGACACGAACCTTGATTTGAGCACTGCGAGCGCCGCCGCATCGGCCGCATAGACGACGGCGCGGTCGGGCGAATTCCAGCGCCCGCCGAGGCGGCGCGCGCCTTCCCCGGAAAGATCGGCGAAGGCGCGCCGGCAGATCCGCCAGGCCAACATTGGGAAGCCCACGCCGGGTCGTGCGTCAGGCGACGAGTCCGTGGTCGATTCTTTCGAGCAGGTGTTCGACCTGGCGGCTCCCCTCGGATGTGTCGAGCCAGTCGAGCGGCGCGTCGCCGTCGAGCGCCGTCGTCGGCCGGCGCGGCCAGCGATGCGCCTTCTCGGAGGAGCCGAACGAACGTGTCCTCGGCGGCGGCGATGACTCGCGCCACCCGCATCAGCCGATCGGATTGATCGGAGGTCAACGCGCCGAGCGCGCGCCGGTGGGCGAGCGTCTTGCGCGGGAGAACAACCCGGTCGATCTCGCCGAGCGTGAGCCGGCCGGACTCGATCAGGGCGTCCACCGCTGAAACCGGCAGTCCATGACGCGTCGCCTCGATCACGGAACGCCCTTCGGCTGCCGCGATGTCGAGGGTGTCGCGCTAGTCTGCGGAATCGTAAGCCATTTGATGTTCTCGGAAAGCCATCGCCAATCGCGCAAGAACACTGCCGGGACGGCGGCGCCCCTCACATCACGGTCTCCGCCTCCGCCGGCGCCGTGCGTTCGCGCTCCAGCAAAGCCTTGGAAATCAGCTTCTCCCGCAGGCCGCGCATGATGATGTAAGGCCGCAGGATCGGGTTGAAGAGCCGGTAGCGCAACCGGTAGCCTTCGCCGAGACGATGAAGAATGCGTCCTCGCCCGGGTTCGCTCAGATCCTTGACGGCGCGCGCAAATGCGAGTGGCTCGCACGGCGCGTCTCGGATCAGGGACAGCGGCTCCTTCACCGCCGCAAGGGAGAAGTACCGGTGCTCGTCGACCTCGGCCAGCGCGCACGCGAGCAGGACCTCCCGGTAGATGTTGGCGTGCAGCGGGCTCCTGACGGCTTCGGTATAAAGGGACTTGATCGACTGCTGCCACTGATCGAGGGCCCGGTTCATCCCCTGCTCGACATGCTCGGAATCGATCGTCAGGCTGCGGGCGGCGAGCGCCGCGCGCGCGCTGTAGATGCAAAGCAGGTGGGTGATGTAGGGGACGCCCTGCGAGAGATGAACGAGGTCCTCGCAGGCCTCGAAGTCGATCTCCATCCCGAGCCGATCGAACCCGGCCATGACGATGCCCCGGATCTCGTGGTCCGACATGGAGGGCATGTGGACCTGGATCAGCGCCCTCTCGATCGACTGGTGCTCCCGGATCAGTTCGTCGACGGAGTCGGCGACCCCGATGATCAGGACCGTGGCGTTGACGGCGTGATCTGAGAGCGCCTTGATCGTATCCGCCATCGCGGTGATCGCCTCAGGACGTCGGATGCGATCGAATTCGTCGAAGATCACGATCAGCGACGCCGTGCGCGACATCTCCTGCAGGGTCCGCCGGACCCCGTCGGGCGTCTCGGAATTGACGTCGACATCGGACGGCGGCGCCGCCAGCGGGTTCCGCAATCCTTGGAATCCGATGTTGGGCTGGCGTTTCGCGGCCTCGATATCCTTGAACGCCTTTGCCCAGAGGGACGGATATGTATCGGAAATGTCGCAGTTCGTGCGCGACACGACGAAGGACTGCCGCTTGGCGAGAAAGGCGGAGATCATGTTGGACAGGGACGTTTTTCCCGTCCCCCGCTCGCCATAAAGGATCGCATGGCAGCCGCGCTGCGACACCGCGTCGATGATCTTCAGGACCTGCTCTTTTCTGCCGGCGAACAGCTCTCTGCTCGTTGACTGGGGCGCCAGGCGTAAACACCGCGCCGGTCTGAAACACGAGGGCGTCGAAATCCTGATCCATGACCGCCTTCAGAGCCAAAGCGACATCGCCGAACAAGATGAATCGTCAACCTTTAAGGCCCGAAGATGACCTCCGTTCGCCGCTCAAGGATGCTCTTACGGGCGTTGCCGGTCAACTTCGGCCGTCCGCGCAGAGTTGAATATTCGCGCGACCCTTGACCGGTCGGGGCGGAAAATCGGACGTCACCGGCCAGCGAGCGGCGAGCAGCGAGCCATCTTTGCCTTGGCCAGATGCGGCAGGGCGGTTCAGACCGCCACGCGAAGCATCGTGTCTCGAAGGATGATTCACGATGGATCAGGCAGTCAACCGACGCTGCGGCGCACAATTGACATTGCGCGCGAACGCTGGCCACGTGACAGTTTGAAGACAGCCACAATGGGAGGGAATTCTGCCGCGCAACGATATCCTCGACGCGATCCGGAGATACACCGATCCGTACCGCATTACGAAGGGCAAGGACTTTCGCCTGAAAGACTTCGATCCCGGCGATACGCTGGGGCTGAAGATGGACAAGGCTGAAGCGGCCGAGTCTCTCCGGCGCGGCTCGGAATGGCTCGCGATGGAGCAGGATGTCCTCTACGCGCAGGATTCCTGGTCGGTGCTGCTGGTGTTCCAGGCGATGGACGCTGCCGGAAAGGATGGCACGATCAAGCACGTCCTGTCGGGCGTCAATCCGCAGGGCTGTGACGTCTTTTCGTTCAAGCAGCCCTCCCAGGAGGAGCTGTCGCACGATTTCCTTTGGCGATACGCCGTGAAGGCTCCGCAGCGCGGGCGCATCGGCATCTTCAATCGCTCGTACTACGAGGAAGTGCTCGTGGTGCGCGTCCACCAGGAGCTGCTCAAGGCGCAAAAGTTGCCGCCAAAGCTTGTCGGCAAGGGAATCTGGGACGAGCGGCTCGCCGACATCGCGCGGTTCGAGGACTATCTCACCAGGCAGGGCGTGGTCGTCCTCAAGTTCTACCTCAACCTGTCCCGCAAGGAGCAGAAGAAGCGCTTCATGGAGCGCCTCGACAAGCCGCAGAAGAACTGGAAATTCTCCGCTTCCGACGTGCGCGAACGCCGCTACTGGGACGACTACATGCGCGCGTACGATGAGGCCATCCGAGCGACCGCTTCGAAGGACTCGCCGTGGTTCGTCGTGCCCGCCGACAACAAGTGGTTCACCCGCCTCGTTGTCGCGGCTGCGATCGTCGAGGCGGTGGAGAAGCTCGACCTCCAGTACCCGAAGGTGACCCCGGACCAGAAGAAAGACCTCGCCGCCGCGCGCGCCGAGCTCGAGGCGGAAAAGTAGTCGGGGCGACGCGGGCATGGCGACAGCGATTTCGGTCTTCGGCGGGATCGGACTCTTCCTGCTTGGCATGACCGTCATGACCGACGGACTGAAGGCGCTCGCCGGCTCGGCGTTGCGCACGGTGCTCGCCAAGGCCGCGGCGACCCCGCTCTCGGGGGCGTTCTGGGGCGCGATCGTCACGCTCCTCGTGCAGTCGTCAAGCGCGGTGACGATGACGACGATCGGCCTTGTCAGCGCTGGACTCCTGACATTTCCGCAAGGGCTCGGTCTCGTCTTCGGCGCGAATGTCGGCACGACCGGAACGGGGTGGCTCATCGCACTCATCGGGGTGCGCGTCTCGCTATCGACCTACGCGCTTCCGTTGATCTTTATCGGCGCGCTGACCAAGCTCCTGGCGGGCGGCCGGATCGCCGCGGGGGGCGCGTCGCTCGCCGGCTTCGCGCTCGTGCTCTATGGGCTGACGACGCTCCAGCAAGGCATGGGAGGCCTTGCCGAGAGCCTGCATCCGTCCGATCTGCCGGACGTGCTCGGCGCGCCGGGCGTCGGATGGGTCGCAGGTACGCTCGGCCTCCTCAAGCTGGTCGTGGTCGGCCTCGTCATGACGGCGGTGATGCAGTCCTCGACGGCGTCGATCGCGGTCACCATCTCGGCGTTTTACGCTGGCGCGATCGGACTGGAGCAGGGCGCGGCGCTGATCATCGGACAGAACATCGGGACCGCGACCAGCTCGGCGCTGGCCGCGATCGGCGCCAGCGCCACCGCCAAACGCCTCGCGCTCGCCTACATTCTTTTCAAGGTCATTGCGGCGCTGATCGCGCTCGCCGCTTTTCCATTCACCGCGGCGTTGATGGGCCGCTATGCCGGAACGGTCGACGGGACGACTCTGCTCGCCGCCTATCACACGGCTTACAACGTGGTGGGCGTCGCGGTGCTGCTTCCGGCGACAAAAGCGTTCACGCGCCTGGTCGAGCGCCTCTTGCCCTCGCAGGAGACGGCGCTGGACCGCGTCCTCGACCCGGCGGCGCTGGTCAATCCGGTGGTCGCAGTCGAGGCGGCCCGACGCGCCGTGGCGAACGCGCTGAAAACGATTGCGGTCTCTGTCGCGGCTTCGCTTTCCGGCGGAAAGGACCAGGCCGACTCCGGCGTGGCGTCGCCTGCAGCGGCGCTCGAAAAGGTGCGCGACTTTCTCTCCGAGTTGAAGGAGCCGCCGGAGACCGAGGCTGAGCGACATCGTCTGACCAGCACGCTGCATGCGCTCGATCACGCGTCCCGCCTCGCGGAGATTCTCGGAGACGGAGGGCTTCCGCAACCGCCGACCGGAGCACCCGACGATCTTCGCGCGGCCGAGCTCTGCATAAAGGTCATGCGCTGGACGCAAACGGTCGACGAATCGATAACGGGCGAGTCCGCGCTCAGCGGGCGCGCCGAGCCGATCGGCTGGAGCGTCTCGGACGAGGTGCGGGCGGCGCTCGCCGAAGCCGGAACCGCGGCGACGACGCTGAGCGCGATGCAGCGCACGCATCGCGCCGCGGTCCTCGCCTCCGTCGCGCCGGGCCAGTCGACCGCCTTGGACGCCTTCGCCCGGATCGAGGCGGTGCGGCGCCTCGATGGGATCACGCACCACGCCTGGCGCGCGGCGGCGCATCTTCTTGGCCTCGGCGAACAACGCGGGGACCTGCGGCGGCTCTGACGGGCGTCATCGCAGCCCGAAGACGAAGCGGGAGGGAACGACAATGAGCCTTACGGAGACGACCGTTTCGTCATCGGCGACCCTGGCGTGGCACGCGGTGTCCGCGGAGGAGGTCGAGAAGACGCTCCGCGTCGATCCCGATCGCGGCCTGGACGCCGCGGAAGCCGCCGAACGGCTGAAGACCTACGGGCCGAACCGCCTGCCGCACGGCAAGAAAACGGGACCGCTGATGCGGTTCCTCGCCCAGTTCAACAACATCCTCGTCTATGTCCTCATCACCGCCGGCTTCGTCAAGCTGATGCTGAGCCTGTGGCTGGACGCCTCGATCATCTTCGCGGTCGTCATTCTCAATTCGCTGCTCGGCTTCCTCCAGGAGGGCCGCGCGGAGAAGGCGCTCGATTCGATCCGCAACATGCTCTCCGCCGAGGCGCGGGCCATTCGCGGCGGCGAGACGCGGCTCATTCCCGCCGAGGATCTGGCGCCCGGCGACATCGTCCTTCTCGAGTCCGGCGACAAGATTCCCGCCGATCTGCGTCTGATCGAAGCCAAGAACCTCCGCACCGAGGAAGCGGCGCTGACCGGCGAGTCCGTGCCCGCGGAAAAGACGACCGATCCGGTATCCGCCAAGGCGACGGTCGGCGACCGCGAGAACATGGCCTTTTCCGGAACCATGGTCGTCTCGGGCCGGGCGACCGGAGTCGTGGTCGCGACCGGAAGCCAGACGGAGCTCGGCCGGATCAACCAGATGCTGGCCGAAGTCAGCGCGCTCGAAACGCCGCTCCTGCGCCAGATCAAGAAGTTCGGCTACGCCATCACCGCCGTCATCGCCGTCGTCAGCGTCCTGCTCTTCTCCTGGGGCCACTGGCTGGGGCACATGACCTTCGTCGAGTTGTTCCAGGCGGTTGTTGGCATCGCGGTTTCGCTGATCCCGGAAGGCTTGCCGGCGCTGATCACGATCACGCTCGCCATCGGCGTGCAGCGCATGGCGCAGCGCCACGCGATCATTCGCCGCCTGCCCGCGGTCGAGACACTCGGCTCCGTGTCTCGCATCTGCTCGGACAAGACCGGCACGCTGACGCTCATGGAGATGATGGTCACCTCTGTTGTGACCGCCGACAAGGCCTATGAGGTCACGGGGGACGGCTACGCGCCCGAGGGCGCAATCAAGGAAGGCGGCAAGCCCCTTGCCGGTCCGCCGGAGGCGGTCAAGCTGATGGGGCGCGTGTCGCTCTTGTGCAACGACGCCGAGCTTTTTCAGGACGAAGGGAAATGGAAGGTCGAGGGCGACCCGACCGAGGGCGCGCTCTATCCCTTCGCGGCGAAGCTCGGCATGGACCGCGCCAGAGAGACCGCCGCCGCGCCGCGCATCGACGCCATCCCGTTCGAATCCGAGCACAAGTTCATGGCGACGCTGAACCGTTCGGCCAACGGCGAGATGCTGCTGGTCAAGGGCGCGCCCGAGGTGATCCTCGACCATTGCGACCGGCATGAGACCGCGACCGGCCCGGCGCCGCTCGATCGCGACCGCTTCGCTCGGGAAGGCGACCGTCTCGCCGCGCAAGGCGAGCGCGTGCTGGGGCTCGCGTGGCTGCTCGATCCGGGCCTCACGGCGGGCGGCCTCAAGCCCGAGGACCTGCCGAAAAACCTCATCCTCATCGGCCTTGTCGGCCTCATGGATCCGCCTCGCAAGGAGGCGATCGAAGCGGTGAAGGAATGCCACGGCGGCGGCATCCGCGTAACGATGATCACCGGCGACCACAAGATCACCGCCGCGGCGATCGCCAAGATGCTCGGCATCGGCGACGGCAAGACCGCGGTCGCGGGAACCGAGATCGAGGCGATGAACGACGCGGCCCTGCAGGACTGCGTCCGCGACGTCGATGTCTTCGCCCGCGCCAGTCCCGAGCACAAGCTCCGGCTCGTCAAGGCGATCCAGGCCAACGGCCAGATCGTCGCCATGACCGGCGACGGCGTCAACGACGCGCCTGCCCTGAAAAAAGCCGACATCGGCGTCGCCATGGGAATCAAAGGCACCGAGGTGACGAAGGAGGCCGCTGGCATGATTCTCGCCGACGACAATTTCGCCTCGATCTCTGCGGCGGTGAAGGAAGGCCGCACCGTCTACAACAACATCGAGAAGGCGATGCTGTTCCTGCTGCCGACCAATGTCGCACAGGGCGCGGTGATCGCCGTCGCGATCCTGTTCGCCTTCACGCTGCCGATCACCGCGCCGCAGGTCTTGTGGGTCAACATGGTGACTTCGGTCGCGCTGGGCCTCGTCATCTCGTTCGAGCCGCATGAGGCCGACGTCATGCGGCGGCCGCCGCGCGCAGTCGATCGGCCGCTTGTGACCGGGTTCGGGATCTGGCGCATCCTGTTCGTCGGCGCGGCGCTTGTGGTCTATACCCTCACGGCTTTCTTCTGGATGAAAACGGAGGGCGCAACCGACGGGATGGCGCGCACCGCCGCCGTCAACGCCATCACGCTGGGCCAGGTCTTCTACCTCCTGAACAGCCGCTACCTTCTCGATTCGTCGCTGTCCCTCCGTGCCCACGCGGGCAATCCCTATCTCTGGTACGGCGTCGGGACGGTCGTGGTCCTGCAACTCCTGTTCACCTATGCGCCGCCGTTCCTCGCGATCTTCGGCAACGAGTCGCTGCCGGTTTGGGATTGGACGTGGCTGATCGCCGGCGGAGTCGTGTTCTTCCTGGTCGTCGAATTGGAGAAGCTCATCATCCGATCGACGCCGGCCTTGCGGCGCGAAGCGACGCAGCTGAAGGAAGGAGCCGCAGCGGCGACGTCCTGAAGCGCGGCGCCAAGCGGGAAAGCGGGGGAAAGCGCGCTTTGCCGTTCCCGGCGAAGGGTCAGAGCGAGATGAATTGAGATCGAATCGCGAGGCATCCCCGGCCGCTGACGCGACCACGTTCCCCCCGAGGGGGAAGGGCAGGCGCGGCGTCCAAGTATGTCCTACCGTCGATTTGCGTGCGCGACCAAACAGAGATTCCCCCATGTAGGAAACAAAGCCGGCCGCTCGCCGACGACGCTGACGATGCTGGTCATCCCGCAGGCGCCGATGTTGTCTTGAGCGCCAACAGGTTCTTCACCTCGTTGAACACCTCTGGCGTCGTGATCTTCGTGATGCAGGCCACACCCTGGGCGCATTCCTCCGGGTCGTGATGCAAAGAACAGCCCGCGCAGGGCACCTGGCGGCTGATGACGACGCCGGTCTGCTCC
>NZ_JBKQOT010000773.1:0-7074 GCF_052145395.1 Roseiarcus sp. | reverse complement strand
ACCCAGGTTGCGGCGCCCGCGGTGGCCGAGTAGCCAATGGTTTGGGAAAAAAGCGAGGTTTCCCGAGCGAACAGGATCAGCGCCGCCAAAACGACAATTGGCGCCAGGGCAAGCCGTTTTACGTTTTTCGTAAAGGTCGGCGTAAGGGGAACAAAGGCCAACGCGGCTCCGATCAGAAGCGGGTCGGCGTGCGTATCCAGGCCGTTGTAGATCCGCTCGAACGACTCGCCGCTGACGATCAGCGCGATCCGCCAAGCGACGGCCGCTGCGATGGCGGCGATGAGCCAGCGCGCCGGATTGCGAAACCCAATGAAGAGCAGGATCGCCGGCCACACAAGATAGAATTGCTGTTCCTCGGCGACCGCCCATGTGTGTCCGAGCCAACCTTCGGGAAATACATCGAAGGCGCGATTCCAGTTCATTGTGTAGGTCGCCGCGACCAGCGTCGCGTTTAGATTGGAATAGGCAGTTTGCAAACACGTCGCAAAAACTATGCTAAAGACAATCAGCGCGGCGAAAGCCGGCCAGACGCGAAGGGCGCGACGCGCATAGAATCGCCAGACATCAATGTTTCGGGTGCGCGCCATCTCCTGAACGAGAAGACTCGTGATCAGGAAGCCGCTTAGAGCAAAGAAGACGTCGACCCCGATCCATCCTCCGGGGAAGACCGTTCTTTCGGCGTGATAGAGAACGACAGCGCTAATCGCAACGGCGCGGAGACCGTCGAGAGCCGGCTGATAGCCTGCCACGACCTGCCATACAGGGCTCGCTGATGCAGGGTCGAGCCTCCCGGCATCGTCCATCACGGCTCCAAAATTCATAAAGTAACAACGATAACATTGAGCTTGTTAACACGCAACTCCAGTTTGGACAAGGCCCACGCCCACGCTTGATGGCGATCGGCGCCCAGGGCGATAGGGGTTCATGGCAGGGACGCCCCTCGTGCAGGGAATCGCTAACCACTCAGCGCTGAAGCAAGTGCTCCGCCGTCGACTCGTCCGTCACGAGACCGGAGATCAGCCCTCCAGTCAGCGCGCCCCGCAGCGGCGCGCGGCGCGACGGTCCCATCGCGACGCCGACCACCAGGCGGTTGCCGGCTCTTCTAAGCGGCGCGCCCGAGACGCGCAGGTTGACGCCCTCGTTGAGAACGCGGCCTCCGCCGTCGAACGCCCAGCCGGTGATCTCACCGACCGCGCCGAGGTTGCGCATCGCCTCGGCTTCCTGCCGGGTGATGATGCCGTCCTGCACCAGCGGCGCCGAATCGCCGATCGAGCCGACGCCGACAAAGCTGACGTCAGTGCGCTCGACGAGATCGAACAGGCTTTTGACCGACGCCAGGCTTGTCAGAAGCTCGCGCTCCTCGACGGAGCGCGCCACGACCGGCAGCGGCATCGGGTAGTGCGGCGCCCGCACTGTGTCGGACACCCGGATGATCACGTCGTAGAACGACGCCGAGCCGTCGATCTTCGTGGTGCCGACGAGGGCCACCAGCTTGTGCTGCGGGCACTCCATCGCCGGCAACTGGTCGGCGACGGCGCGCATGGTGCGGCCGGTGCCGATGCCGATGATCGCCGGCTCCGTCCGCCTCAGCCAGCGCTCGAACTCCGCCGCCGCGACCTGGGCGATGCCGAGCGTGGAGGAGGTCAAATCCGGGTCGGTCGGCGCAATCTCGCAGAATCGCAGGTCGTAGCGCCGCTTCAAAGCCGCGGCGAGCTCCATGCAGCGCGCGATCGGGTGGTCGAGCCGCACCTTGATCAGCCGTTCGCTGATGGCGAGCGACACCAGGCGCTGCGCCGCCTGGCGCGAGATGCCGAGCTTGCGCGCGATTTCGTCCTGGGTGTTGCCGGCGACGTAGTAGAGCCAGCCGGCCCGCGCCGCCTCGTCGAGCCTCAGTCCGTCGTGATCCGCCCTGCGCGCCATGGGTTCTCCCGCCCCGTCCCCGGCGCCCGCCATCCTGCGACGAGCTCCGGCAGCCGCGACATATCGTCGAAAATGAGGGCGGCTCCGGCGCCCGTCAATTCCGCAGCCTGCGCCGGCTCGGAGAAGTGGCTCGCGCCGACGAAGCCGAAGGCGGTCATGCCAGCGGCGCGCGCCGCGGTCACGCCGGCCACGCTGTCCTCGATGACGAGGCAATCCCCGGGCGCCGCCCGCATGACGCGCGCGGCGAACAGGAAAAGATCGGGATGGGGCTTGCCGCGCTGCACCTCGGCGGAGGAGAAGATGTTCGGCGCGAACAGGGCCTCGTAGTCGGTCACCCGGAGCGCAAAATGCAGGCGCTTGGGCGCGCTCGACGATGCGACGCAGACGCGGGCGTCGAGTCCGTTGACTGCCTGACGCACCCCTTCGACGCCCTTCAGCTCGCGCTCGAAGGTCGCGAGAATCTCCCGCGCCAGCAGGACGGAGAAATCCTTCGGCAGCGGCCGACCAAGCTCCTGCTCGATGCGCTTGAGGACGCCGTCCTGGCGCATGCCGAGGAAGCGCTCGCGCGTCTCCTCGTCGCTCAAGGTCAGGCCCGCCTCGCCGAGCATCCGGCGGGTGACACCGAGCGCGATGAGCTCGCTGTCGACCAGCACGCCGTCGCAGTCGAAGATGACCACCTCCGGCCAGCGCGGCGCCCGCATCGCGCGCCGCGCCTCGCGCTCGGCGCGGCCGAGAAGGACGGCGGCGCGGCGCTTGCGAGCGTGAAAGGCGGCAATCGCGCCGCCCGCGGGCTCGATCCGCTCGCCGAGCGCCGACATCGACGCCATCGCCGAGTTCACGGTCTCGCGGCCCGAGGCCGCTGCGCCGATCATCGCCGATCCGAGCAGCACCGGCTCCGGCGTCTCCGGCGAGGCGACCCGCATGCCGCAGACGTCGGCGACGATCTGGCGCACGAGCGCGCTCGGCGCCGCGCCGCCGCTGGCGACGATCGTGTCGAAGGCGTAGCCGGCGCGGCGGTAGGCGTCGACAATGTCGGCGATGCCGTAGGCGAGCCCGCAAAGGCCGGCCACATAAAGCTCCTCGAGGCTCAATATGTCCTCGCGCAGGTCGAGCCCGACCACGCCGCCCCGCGCCGCGGCGTCCGCGACCGGCGCGCGCTCGCCGATGAACGACGGCAGGACATGGAGGCCCTCGGCGAGCAGCTCCGCGCGCGCGACGCCACCCGCTCGCATGACGATCGCGCGCTCGAGCGCGTCGTAGCCCTGCACCGAACCTTGGGCGAAGGCGGGATGCATGCGCATCAGCCGGTCGATCGCCGCCCCGAACGCCGACTGGCCGCCGTCCATCAGCCATTGGCCGGGCGTCAACCCGGACAGGTGCGGGCCCCAGACGGCGTCGATGAAGCGCGGCTCGTCCGACACCGCAAGACAGCTCGACGAGGTGCCGAGGATCAGCGCCAGCCGCCGCCGCGGATCGCCGGGGTCGCCGCCTTCTTGGGCGCCGAGCGAGGCCAGCGCGCCGGCATGCGCGTCGACGAGCCCCGCCCCCACCGGCACGCCGGCATTAAGCCCCATCGCTTCGGCCGCTTCCGCCGTGAGCCCGCGCGCGAGCGGCGTTCCCGGATCGAGGATCTCGGCGCCGAGGCGGGAGAATCCGCCTGCGGCCAGGGCGCCGAGGCCGACGCTGTCGAGGAATTCGTTGGGCCAGCGCCGCTCGTGCGCAAGATAGCCGAACTTGCATGCGACCGAGCAGAGCGAGCGCGCGAGCGAGCCGGTCGCGCGGAACGTGAGATAGTCGGTGAGGCCGAGAAAATGGGCCGCTCTGGCGAAGGTCTCGGGCTTCGTCCGATTGAGCCAGGCGAGCTTCGGCGCCTGCATCTCGGGCGACAGCGCGCCGCCGACGTAGCGGAGAACCTCGTGCCCGCCCTCGTTGATCCGCTCCGCGTCCTCGGCCGCGCGATGGTCCATCCAGACCATGACATCGCGCCCGGGCTCGTCGGTCCAGTTGATCGAGAGGGGCGCGAGCCCGGCGTCGAGCGCGATGAGCGAACAGGTGGCGGCGAAGCCGACGCCGGCGAAGGCGTCACGCGGAGCGCCGCTCGCCTCAACTGCCGCGCGCACCGCCTCTGTCGTTGCGCGCCAGACGTCGGCGGACGACTGCTCAACGACGTCGCCAGGCTCGCGCCAAAGCACGATCGGCATCTTGGCGCTCGCCATGAGCCGACCGCGCGCGTCGAACGCACCGGCTCGGGCGCTGCGCGTGCCGACGTCCACTCCAATGAAAGCGCTGGTCATGGGTCCCTAAGGCCGCCGTCCCGTAGGGGAAAATCGGACTTTCCGGCCGCTTAGGCAAGTCTGCGGTGAGATAGGGCGTCTTCCTCGACGTTCTATCCGCAGCGACCCCGCCATCTAGAAAACCCCAGCCTTTGAGTCTTGCGCTCGAAATATGGTCGCAGCGCCCGTTGGGATCGGTGGCCGCGGGACTTGCGCGACGTTTTCCTGCCGAACGCGCTCTCGCGCAAGCCCGCTCCGCAGGCTTGACCTTGTTTCGAGGAGACGGGTCTCGACCTGCTCAACAGGTGATTTCAGCCCCGTGCGCTGCAAGCGCAGACCGGGCGATATCACATTGTCTACGTAGTCTACATAGGTGTATACCGCTCCCTGGTGTATGTTCGGCGGCGGGGGGGTCCTGAGTGACTGTTTCGGTAATTATCCCGGTCTACAACGTGGCGGAGATCGTCGATCGAGCGATCCGGAGCGCTCTCGATCAAACCGTCAAACCCCTTGAGATTATCGTGGTCGACGATCGCTCCACGAACGACACGATCGCCGTCGTCAAGAAGATCGACAGTCCGCTTGTCCGCGTCGTCTCGGCCCCATCGAACCGCGGTCCCGCCGCAGCCCGCAATCTCGGAATCGCCAAGGCGAAAGGCGATTGGATCGCCCTGCTCGACGCCGACGACGCGTGGCTTCCCGAGCGTCTGGAACGCCTTCTCGCTGTCGGCGAGTCCGGCGCGGCGGACTTCGTCGCCGACAATATCGTCCTGTGGGACCTCGTCGCCGGAAAACAGGTTCGCGTGGCGATCGACGACCTCGAACCGGCTCAGGAGATCACGGCGACCGATCTGTTCGAGCACGACCACGACTTCGAGTTCAGAATATTTTCCTGGGGCTTGCTGAAGCCCATTCTTCGCAAGTCGTTCCTCGACAGCAAAGGTCTTCGTTACGAGCAGACGATGCGATCCGGAGAGGATTTCACCCTTTACGCCGAGATGCTGTTGAGCGGCGCGAAAGCCTTCCTGATCTCGGACGCCTACTACCTCTATTCGTTGCCGTCCGCTCCGAGCGGAAGGTCGCCGCACAGCCGGTCGAAGCATGATTTTTCGGTCGTGATCGCGATGAGCGACGTTCTGCGGGAAAAATACAAGGACCGCATCGACGCTCGGCTCGCCGCCGCGATGGCGCGCAGGCGGAAAACCTGGACGCTCATTCATGAGGCCAACGTGGCCCGCGGCTATCGCCGGTCCAACCTCGCCCAGTACGCTTGGTATGTCGGCACAAAACCAGATCTCGTCCGCGCCCTTTTCGGCCGCGTGCTTGGTCGCGCGCAGGATCGCCTCCGACTATCGACCCGCCAACCGCGGGCGCCGTCAACAGCTCAGAGGCTGGCGCTCTTGCAGTCCAGGAGAACACTGGTTTGAGCGCCCGCCACGTGCTACAACGCAGCGTAGTTAGTTTAGGGGCAAACGTATGTTAAGAGATTTCCACCAATCGAATTCTTTCGAAAATACCGTACACTGCGTTCCTCGCTGCGTAAGGCTATTATGGGGAAGCGAATTTACCTCGACCAAGTCGTCCTCTACAAAGAATTAGACACGATTTTATCGGAATTACCGGTCGGTTCAATGGACGCGTTTGAAATCTCCGGAGACCGCCTGAAATATATTGGATTCCGCTCTTTTACCTCAAAGTCTTACCCAGAGTTCGATGTTTGTGATGGACCGCTCGAGCAGACTTTCGATATGATCATTTGCGAACAAATTTTTGAGCATCTTCTCTACCCACATCGAGCAGCAAAAAAACATCTTCTCCAATGTTGAGGCCAAGCGGGTATTTCCTGAACACGACCCCGTTCTTGCAAAAGATTCACAACTTTCCTGTTGATTGCAGTCGATGGACAGAGACGGGGATGAAATACCTCCTGGCGGACGCAGGTTTCGCGCTTGAAGACATCAAGACCTGGTCTTGGGGAAATCGCACTGCCGCCCGGGCTAATCTTACACCCGAACATTTGAAATTTCCTGTCTACAATCCGTTTCTGCACGGAGACCTCAAGAATGATCCCTTGTTTCCCGTACAAGTTTGGGCTCTGGCGCGACGTCAGGCCGCGAACGGTCCCGAAGCGTAGGATCACACTCTAACCTCGCGCGTAGAGGTTCAACGCCTCTGCCGGTGGCCAGAGCGGGGCCTTTCTCGTGCGCCTTGATGGCGAGCGGCGAAGAAATTTCGGGCGGTTGGTCGCGTCGTCGAACTCATGCTCGAGGCGCAATTCGGCGCGACACGAAATTACGAAAAAGGAAAAGAAGCCGCGTCGAACGTCCCGCTTCCTTTCGCGATGCGAGGCCGGCGCACGCGTCGGCCGGCGACCCTCAGCCTGGCAGATTCAACAGGCCGGCCTCGCCGGACTCGAGGCCGAAGAGGAGCCGCGCGCCGCTCGCATTCCAGGCGAGCGCACCAACGGCGCCGCCGCCCGGCCGGCGGACCAGGATTTCCGCGGCGTCGGCAAGCCGGCAGAGCAGCACGAGCCCGTCGGCGTAGCCGATGGCGAGAACGAGCGCGCGCGGGTGGAAGGCGACTTTGGTTACGCGCGCCTCGCGCACGCCGCATTCGCGCGGCGCCTTGCCCATCGGCCCGTCCTTGTCCTTGAACGGCCACACGACCGCCGCGTCCGCCCCAGACGTCGCGAGCCAGTTCCCGTCATGCGACCACGACAGCGAGCGCGTCTTGCCCGGATAGCCGCTCATCCGCATGTTGCGCGCATCGACGAGCCGCCAGCCGTGCAGCGCGTTCTCCTGCATCGAGGTGACGAGGAAGCGGCCGTCTGGCGAGAATGTCGCGTCGAGATGGGCGCCCTTCCATTCAAGCGTCTGGGGCG